>CAZUAY010000139.1:0-10201 GCA_964618405.1 uncultured Lentisphaerales bacterium | reverse complement strand
CCCAGCGGAAACTACTCCCTACGCACTACTCACTACTCACTCTCTCCAGCCTCGCTACTCACAACTCGCTACTTCTCTCCTGTGGCTGGCCTCGATGAGGCCGGAATTGTCCGCGATCACCGATCGCGGCTACAGGCTCGCCCACTCGCCCACTCGCAACTCACTACTCGCGACTCACTACTCACGACTGTAATCGGTCAGGCACAGCCCCCTGTGCCTGACCGATTACGAAAACGGTCTAAAATTTTCTTCACATTTTTTATGACATTATGGTACACTGCTTGCCATGTCGGATACACTCTGCAAAGCAGTTTGCACGTCTCTTAGCACAAAAAAACCGGCGATGGCGATCCTGATCGTTGTCGCGTTGTTTTGTGCTTGTATTGTGAAAGCCAGCACGCCCGACTTCTCGCGTTATGACACCATCCTCACGAAGCATCCCTTTGGCCCTCCGCCTCCCGAACCAAGCACCAATGTCGTCGATTCTGTTGAAAGTGTTGAAGTTCAAGAAGAAATTTATGTAATTCCGCCTGGACTCGACCAGATCAAGGTCACGCTGCTTTCACGCTTCAAGGGCATTCCGGCAGCGGGTTTTACGGATGCTGAGTCTAATAAACCGTATTATCTTCTCGAAGGGCAGGAATTCGACGGGTTCAAACTCGTTGCGGTCGATTTGCAACGCGCTACCATCAAATTACGCATGGGTAGTTACGAGGCTGAACTCCCGCTTTGGATCAATCCCGCCACCACGAATCAAGCCGATGTCGCGACATTCGGGATGGCTGCAGGCATGCCCCACGCCGCCACGCCCGGAGCCATCGTTGCAACGCCTGTTCGAGCCGCACCGCCAACACGCCGGATCACCCCAGAGGAACAGAAGCGCATCGACGAATTACAGCAGCGACGCGAGGAAGCGAGACAGAAGCGCGATGAAGAGCGCAAAGCCCAAGCCGAGGAGCTCGCCAAGCTAACACCGAAGGAACGAGAACAACGGCTCCACGATATCAATACGGATATCATTATCAACAACAGCGGCCCACCTCTGCCCATCGAGCTGAACCAGCGGGACATGGAAAAACTCTCCGAAGCTGGTTTCGATGTGCCCGGAGTCGACAAGAAATGAATCTTCCACCCCCCCCTTTGTATGACGGGCACCACATCCAAATGAACAGTATCACCATCCAAATCAGCTCTAAATGCAACACCCAGCCGCAGCCGAAGCGGTCGGGCACATTTGTGTGGGAAGTGGTGCCCCAGGCAGACGAGTCTGGCCTTCCCCATCTAGGCGCACGGGTCAACAACGAGATCGTCTCGCTCAACACGCGGCTCAATATGAACTGCACCGTCGACGGCCTCACGGCTCGCGATCCAGACGGCTGGCGGATCCTTCGTCGCTCGATGTGCTTCTTGCTCGCCATGGCCGCACGCCGCGCCATTCCAGATGCGAAGTTACGAATACGGCATTCCCTAGGCGATGGCATGTTTTTTACGCTCCGCATCGACGGCGAGACTGAAGACAAGCTCTTGAGTACCAAGAGCACCAAGCTTCTCGAGGCCGAAATGAAGGCGATCATCTCAGCAGGAATGCCGATCGAAAACTTTGAATGCGCGTACGACGAGGCCGTCGATCTCTTTACCCAAGCCGCTCAACATGACAAGGTCGGCCTGCTCCGCCACATCAACACCCCTTCCGTAAGTCTTCGGCGCTGTGGCGACTTCACGGAGCTCCAACAAGATCCTGTAGCCATAAATACGCGGATACTCGGGCCTTTCTCGCTGATTCCCTATGAGAACGGGTGCATTCTTCAGCTCCCCTCTCAGGAGAATCCGGGCGTCGTAGCCCCATTCAAGCCTTATCCCCAACTCATGCGCGTCCACCGCGAACATGTCAAGTGGGGTGAGACCCTGGGCGTCGACAGCGTCGGCGAACTGAACGAAGCCGTCTATGAGCTTCGCATCAGCGACCTGATCCAGATGTCGGAAGCACTCCACAACCGCAATTATGCGAAGATCGCTGATCTGATCACCTCTCGGAACCCAGTTCCGAAGCTCATCCTGATCGCCGGCCCCTCATCGGCTGGCAAGACGACCTCGGCTAAACGCTTGGGCATCAATTTACGTATCAATGGGCTCCGCCCGGTGATGCTATCGACGGACGACTACTTCGTTGGCGACGGGCTCAACCCGCTCGATGAAGACGGCAAACCCGACTACGAACATGTCAACGCCGTCGATTTGAAGATGTTCAACGATCACATTGCCAGTTTACTTGCGGGGAAGCCCATCACAAGGCGGGTCTTCGATTTCAAAGCAAAGAACCCTGTCTACACCAGTGAAGAGATTTCCCTCGGGCCTGACGATGTACTCTTGATCGAAGGCATTCATGGCCTCAACCCAATTCTGACTGCCAACGTGCCGCGCGATCAGAAGTTCCTTATCTTCTTGAGTGCCCTCACCCAGCTCGGCATCGACGACAATAACATCCTGTCCACGACGGACAACCGGCTCCTCCGCCGTATCGTTCGCGACCACCTTTTCCGCGGACACTCTGCCCGCCAAACCATCAGGATGTGGCCCTCTGTTCGTCGTGGGGAAGCTCGCTGGATCTTTCCGTATCAGGACGAAGCGGACATTTCCTTCAACACGGCTCTCGACTACGAGATTGCTGTACTCAGGCCCTTTGCAGAACCTCTGCTCGCCGAAATCAAGCCCCATCACGAAGAATACGCAACCGCACGAAGGCTCTATGGTGTGTTGGCGAACTTCCACTCCATAACGCCTTCGGCAGTACCCGGGGATTCGATCCTCCGCGAATACATCGGTGGCAGCCTACTTAAATATTAAAGACACAAGAACCATGAATATCCGAATTGTAAATTGGTCTCCCGCAAGAAGGTCTCGAACCATCGAAGTCTTTCTAAAGCGCCCCGCTTTCGATGCGACCGCCGAAAAAATTGCCGCCGAAACGCTCGCCGACATCAAATCGCGTGGGGAATCGGCCGTCCTCGCCTGTGTCGCCAAGTTCGAAGGTGTTTCACTAAAGCCTTCTGAGCTACGTGTAACCGAGGCAGAATTTGCGGACGCTGAGAGTAAAGTGCCCGAGAAAATCAAAGAACTCATAAGAGAAGCACATTGTCGCGTCACTGATTTTTCGCGACAATCGATGCGAAGTGACTGGTCGACTGCGACGCCTCACGGGGGAAAACTCGGTGAATACTTTTCACCACTTAAACGTGTGGGCATCTACGTTCCTGGGGGCTCCGCCCCCTTGGCGTCGACCGTTATCATGACCGCCACCCTGGCCCAAGTTGCTGGCGTCCCCGAAATCATTGCCTGCACCCCCGGCGGCAAGACGAAGCAGATCAACCCAGCGATGCTCTACGCCATGCAAGTCTCTGGCGTCACCGAAGTCTACCGTGTGGGCGGTATTCAGGCCATTGGGTTAATGGCCTACGGTGGCCGCCATTGCAGCCCTGTGCGCAAAATTGTAGGGCCCGGCGGCACGTTCGTCACCGCCGCAAAACGTCAGGTGTACGGTACCGTGTCACTCGATCTCGTCGCCGGCCCTAGCGAAATTGCAATCCTTGCTGACGATTCCGCCGACCCCGAATTCATCGCCGCAGACCTGCTCTCGCAAGCTGAGCATGGAACGGGCTTTGAAAAATCGATGTTCGTGACAGATTCCTCAGATCTCGCACAAGCCGTGACCGCGGCAATCTCCCGCCAGGCCGCCAAACTCTCGCGCAGAACGCTCGTTGGCCGTCTCATTGAGGCCAATGGGATTCTCCTCGTTGTTTCGCCGACAATCGAGGAAGGTCTCGGCCTCATCAACCGCTTTGCCCCCGAGCACTTTGAGCTGATGGTGCGTAATCCCGAGAAACTCGTCCACAAAGTCACCTGTGCAGGCGCCGTGTTCATGGGGCACTGGACCCCAGAATCTGTCGGCGACTTTGCGGCCGGCCCCAGCCATGTGCTTCCCACAGGCGGCTCAGCAAGGATGTTCTCAGGACTCACCGTAGATGACTTCCGCCGCCGTACCAGCCTCGTGAGCTATACTGAAAACGACCTGCGCGACGCGCTACCCGTGATCGAAATGTTCAGTGACATTGAAGGCCTCGACGGACACTACAAATCTGCTGCAATACGATTCTTGACCCCTAAATAGAATACATTGAATACTTCCGCCCCGATCAACCCTGAATCAACCGAGATAGGATGGCATTTGTTCATTCTTTTTCTCGCTATTGCTGCAAACGCTTTTTTCGCGGCCTCGGAAATCGCAATCATTTCATTGAACGACGCGAAGGTGCGTCGCGATGCCGACCAAGGCGACAAAACCGCGAAGATCCTGCGCAAGTTTATCGACGAACCCGGCCGATTTATCGCCACCATTCAGGTCGGCGTAACCTTGGCTGGTTTTCTCGCTTCTGCCTTTGCCGCCGTGACCTTCGCTCGCCCTGGCGCCCTCTGGATTTCAGCTCAAACGTGGTGCCACCTTTCGGTGACTACCGTCGAAAGCTTCATGACGATCGGCGTCACCGTTCTGCTTGCGTTTCTCACGTTGATTTTCGGAGAACTTGTCCCTAAACGCGTCGCCATGCAGCATAGTAAAGGTCTTGCCAAATTCGCCTCAAAACCGCTCACGGTTATCGCCTCGGTGATGCACCCGTTTGTGTCACTGCTCAATTTTGTAACCGACAAAATACTCGTTCTCTTCGGCATCGACACCACCCACGTTCGCGAGCATATCTCGGAAGAAGAAATTCGTATGATGGTGGATATCGGAGGCGAAAATGGCTCGATCGAACCGCAGGAAAAGGAGATGATCGAAAACGTCTTCGAGTTCAACAACAAGACGGCGGACGAAATCATGGTGCACCGAACTGACATCGTCGCTATTTCCATCGATATCGATGACGCCACCTGCCGCGAGACCATCCGGAAATGTGGCTTGTCGCGAATCCCCGTTTATCAAGGCACGATCGATAACATCCAAGGCATCCTGAACACCCGCGATTACCTCATTAAGGCGCTCGACGATCAACATCCGCGCGTGGCCGGGCTTCTGCGAAAACCCTTCTTTGTTCCGGAAACGATTCGCACGGACATTCTCTTCCGCCAGATGCAGAAGAACAAACAGTCGATCGCCATCGTCCTCGACGAATTCGGCGGCACGTCGGGCATCGTTTCCGTCGAAGATCTTCTCGAGGAAATCGTTGGCGAAATCTACGACGAGTACGATATCAACACCGTCATCTCCAGCATCGAAAAACTTTCCGAAACCGACTACCGAATGCCGGGCGAAACAGAGATTGACGATGCTGCCGAGGCGCTAGACGTCAAGATCGAAGAGGGCGACTTTAATTCTCTCGGCGGCTTTATTTTTGAAAAACTTAACCAGATGCCCACTGAAGGCACCAAATTATTGCTCCCCGAACTCGCTCTCGAACTCACTGTAGAAAAAATGGATGGGCACCGGATTGATAGCGTCCTTGTCCACAAAATTGAAACATCCACCCACCCCGCTGTCGATGCAGAAGAGGATGACTAGACCATGAGCTCTACCCTAAAAATAATTCGCAAAGGCAATTCCACTGCCGTAATCGTGATCGCGCTCTCCTTGTTCATGGCGACTCCTTCCCACGCTATTTTCGGTCTTGAACGGTCTCGGCTACTCACCAAGGCAGACGAAACGTATGCCGCCGCCCAACAAGCGGGGGCAGACGGTCGCGTTCTCGACGAAATTTCTATTCTTACCGAAGCACGCGCTCTCTACGGAAAAGTTCTACAAGAACACCCAGGCTATAAGACTGAACACGTCGATGGACGATTTCAGCGTTGCGGAGCCCATCTAAGAATAATCGCTTCTCGCATCAAATCCGGCGAGATCTCCATCCCCGACCCCGATGCAATCGTCGAAGGAGCAGGAGCGGGCTATGTGGCAGAAAATGCCATTGAGAGGTCTGCACCAACCCCCTCTCAGCCCGACTTCATCTCGCCCATGCCCCCTCTTGTCTCTGCGGAAAGAAAGCAATCGACACCCGCCCCTGCACCGACCGTTGCGGCAGAGCCGAAGCTTCCTTCCGCCACCCCTTCAGCAACCGTTGACTTTACAAAAAAAATGCTGACCCCCGTCTCAGTCGCCCCACTTAATGCCGACGACGAACCGCCGCAGCTCTCGAGAACGAAGTCTGCATTCGAACAAGCGAACGACACCTTACGCGTGATGCTCGTCAATGAACTGTTCAATGCCAAAAACGCGCCGGAGGCCGTCATGCTTTTGGAAGATGTTATCGAAGCGGAAGGCGATGCCGCCTCCCGGACCACCCGGATTCTTCAGGTGCGAGCACTCCTCGAATGCCGCAATTACAAGCGTGCTGAGACTGCCCTCGCGAGCCTGATGTTGGACTCTGCACCCACGCCAGCCATGCGCTCCCTTGCTTCTGCACTTGCGCTGCAGAAGGGAAATCTTACAGAAGCCATGTTTCAGATGGATAGGCTCATCCAAGATTTCCCGGCGTATTCAGACGCCTATATTAACATGGCGTACTTGTATTACATGATGGATCCCGTGGCCAACCGCGACATGGCTATCGTGTGCTATCGGAGTGCGCTTTCCTACGGTGCCAAGCGTGACCCCGCGTTTGAAACGGCGTTAGGTGTCGAGATTGTTAACTAAATGAAAGAGTACCGTCCCATCCATACACAGGAAGATCTCAAAAAACTGCGTGACAAGAAAGCATTCCTCTGCGATATGGACGGTGTGCTCTATCATGGGAATCGCATCCTTCCCGGCGCCATCGAATTTGCCAACTGGCTCGCGGTGGAGAATAAGTCTTATCTCTTTTTGACCAACAGCGGTGAAAAAACCCAGCGAGAACTCAGCGAAAAACTCAAGCGCATGGGCATGGCAGTGGATGAGTCTCACTTCTATACCAGCGCCCTCGCTACGGCTCAGTTCCTCGCCTCACAGAAGCCAAATGGCTCCGCCTACGTCATCGGAAACTCGGGTCTCACGAATGCCCTCTACGAGGCGGGATATTCAATGAACGACATCGATCCCGATTACGTGGTCGTCAGCGAAACGCCTGAATACAATTTTGCCCGTATTTGTCGCGCCATCAAACTCGTGCGCGCTGGTGCCAAACTGATCGGGACAAACCCGGATATGACGGGTCCAGCAGAGGGCGGTGAAATCGTCCCTGCAACAGGCTCCCTGATCGCGCCAATCGAACTCGCCACTGGCGCCAAGCCCTACTTTATCGGGAAACCAAATCCCTTGATCATGCGAAATGCCATCGCCCGCCTTGGCGTAAGCCGAGAAGAGACGGCAATCATCGGCGACCGGATGGACACGGACATGATTGCGGGGATCGAAGCCTCCATGACCACTGTGCTCGTGCTCAGTGGCGTCACCTCAGAAACAGAATTGTTTAACTTCGCCTACCGTCCAGACTACGTCCTCAACGGCATCGGCAATGTACCAAGATAGTCAATTAGAAGCACGCAATAGAAAGTTATAATGGCAATGAAACGTGAGAAAATGAAAGAAGTTCGCCTCGGTGTCATCGGTACTGGTGGCATGGGTGGAACGCACCTCGGCAACATCGAGGCTGGGAGAGTCAACGATATCCGTGTTACAGCAATTTGCGACATCGTTCCCTCGCAGATGGAACGCTTCGGGGACAAGTATCTGAAATTTACGGACAGCGCTAAGCTGCTCCGTTCGGGAGAAGTTGATGCCGTCCTCATTACAACGCCTCATTATGCCCACACGACGATTGGCATCGATTCCCTCACGTGCGGTATCCATACGCTTGTCGAAAAACCGATCTCTGTCCATAAGGCGGATGCCGAAAAATTAATCGCGGCTCACACGGATCCGAAAGTTGTATTCAGTGCGATGTTTAACCAGCGCACCGACCCTCGCTACATCAAGCTTCGGGAGATCATTCAAAACGGCATGCTCGGCGAAATCACCCGTGTCAACTGGATTATCACCAACTGGTTCCGCACGCAGGTCTATTACGATCGCGGCGATTGGCGCGCCACGTGGGAGGGCGAAGGCGGCGGCGTGCTGCTCAACCAATGCCCACACAACCTCGACCTGCTGCAATGGCTCTTCGGGATGCCCTCCTCCGTCAGAGCTTTCTGTAAATTCGGCGAATTCCACAAGATCGAAGTTGAAGATATGGTCACCGCCTACCTCGAGTATCCCAACGGTGCTACGGGTGTTTTCATTACGACCACGGGCGAAGCCCCTGGTACGAACCGTCTTGAAGTCAGTGCCGAAAACGGGAAAGTCGTTATCGAGGCCGGAAAAGTCACCTGGTTCCGCAATACCATCGGCCAGAAGAAGTTTTCGCAAGCCTCCGAAGGAGCCTTTTCGGCTCCCGAGACATGGACGATCGACATCCCCTGCAAGGACTCCGGTCCTCAGCACAGCGGTATCCTTCAGAACTTCGTCAATGCCATTCTCTATGGGGAGAAACTCATCGCCCCGGCCGAGGAGGGAATCCACTCCATCGAACTTGGAAACGCGATGTTGTATTCCTCCTTCAAGGATAGTATGATCAAACTACCCCTCGATGCTAAGGCATACGCCAAGCACCTTAAAAAGCTCATCGCTACTTCTACCGCCAGAAAAAATAAAAAGGTCGTAAAAGCCACTGAGCCCGCCGACATGTCAGCATCGTTTGGCACACGCTAACCAACAGACCCACGCTTACCTCTACTTACTCTAACCGAAAGGATTTCTAACATGTATATGACAGGTTTCGCCGACGAGGCAGCAACAACCATTGACGGACAAATTAAGGCAACGCTCGAACTCGGATGGAAAAACATCGAGGCCCGAGCTGCCGAAAGCGCGAATATTCACGATCTTACCGACGAAGCATTCGATGTCGTGTATGGAAAATTTCAAGACGCTGGCGTCAACGTTAACTGCTTCGGATCTACCATTGCAAACTGGGGAAAACAAATTGACCAGCCGATGGATTCTGACATGGAGTCACTCCACCGCGCCATTCCACGCATGAAACGGCTTGGCACCAAACTAATTCGGATCATGAGCTATGCGGTTCTTAAAGATCGATCCCCTGAAGATCAGATGAAAGAAGAACGCTTTCGTCGCCTCCGGATCATCACCGACCTGCTACTCGAAAATGGCATTCAACCCGTTCACGAAAACTGCATGAACTATGGAGGTATGGGGTGGAGTTATTCGCTGGCACTTATTGAAAATGTTCCCGGTCTCAAATTGGTCTTCGATACGGGAAACCCCATCTTCTCTAACGATTGCACCAAGCCGGAGCCGTTCCCAAAACAGTCCGCCTGGGAGTTCTACAAGAACGTCAAAGATCACGTCGTCTACATTCACATCAAAGATGGAATTTGGGACGGCAAAAAGGCAAACTACACCTACCCTGGACTCGGCAGCGGCGATGTTCAAAAAATTGTCGCCGATGCGATCCATTCCGGCTATGACGGTGGGATTTCCATCGAGCCACACCTTGGGGCTGTCTTCCATGATGCTTCCGTGAAGACTCCAGAAGATGCTAAGTATAAGATGTACGTTGAATACGGCAAACGCATGGAGAAAATAATTCAAGACATCAAAAAAACGATCTAAGATTATGACCATGCCACGTTTATTGATCGCAGGTTGCAATGGACAGCTCGGAAACGATTGTGTGCAGGTGTTCAAAGACCACGAACTCCTGCCCGTCGATCTCCCCGAACTCGATATCACGTCTCCTGAATCAGTGCGTCATTTGATAGAAAAATTCAAACCCAATGCGCTGATCAACTGCGCCGCGTATACGGCGGTCGATAGGGCTGAAACCGACATTGACCTCTGCACAAAGGTCAACGTCGGGGGCCCCGCCGTCCTCGCCCAGGCATGTGCCGATAAAAATGTCTTTCTCGTGCACGTATCGACAGACTACGTGTTCAACGGCGAAAGACCCGCACCTCGTCCTTGGCTCGAAACGGACCAGCCTGAACCTCGTACCGTCTACGGAAAAACGAAACTCGCCGGCGAACAAGCCATCGCCGCCGCTGGGTGTCGTTATGCCATCCTCCGCACCGCTTGGCTCTATGGTGCTCATGGAAAGAACTTCCCCAAGACCATGCTACGCCTCGCGCTGGCGGATCCTACCCGAACCATCAAAGTCGTGGCCGATCAGTACGGATGTCC
>CAZUAY010000138.1:0-10440 GCA_964618405.1 uncultured Lentisphaerales bacterium | reverse complement strand
CGCTTATTGCGACAACTGGGTTGATAGCACAGCAGAGCAAATCTCAGGCGTCACCTCGCAAAATACTTTCACCCCTCTCCCCGGTCACTAACCGATTCCCGGGAAGCGGTAAGAAGAGGTTGCAAATTAAAGGCTGATAGGGTATCTTCTTTTCTGTCGCGCATGCTGGCATATTCAATTCCTTTCATGTAGTAAGTCATTGAATACTAGCATGTTGCGACGCTTTTGTCAAAGAGTCGATTTTTCAAAACTACTCGATAATAGATGTCAAATGCTGAGCACAATTGCTCCGCTAAGACTTTTTCGGACAGGCTCTATCTACTGAATTAAAAGAAAGCATGAGACTATGTTAAAAGGAATTTCACCTCGACTATCGCCGGATTTACTGTCGGCACTTTGCAGAATGGGTCACGGCGATGAAGTCGTGGTAGCCGATGGACATTTCCCAGGGGAAACCTTTGCTTCCCATTGCATCGTGCGTGCGGACGGACTCAGTGTCGTCCAGATGCTCGACGCTATCTTTCCGCTTTTTGAACTCGACGCCTACGTTGAATCGCCGATTGTGACGATGGAAGCCGTTTCAGGTGACACCCTCGACCCTCTCGTCGAGGCGTCGTATCGGTGCTCGGCGGACCAGCATGGCTATGCGTGGGCCAAAATGAGTCGGATGGAACGATTTGCCTTCTACGAACGAGCAAAAAAAGCCTTTTTGATCGTCCAAACTGGGGACACAGCGAAATACGCGAACGTCATTCTCACGAAGGGCGTTATACCTTGTTTGTAGGTGTTTGGGGTGTCGCAACTTAGGTGCTTAAAAGAACACGTGTCTATATTTGTGGTGGACATATTTCCCGCTATACGCTATATATAGGGTTTGTTCTTGAGAACATTCGCTTTTTAGAGCAGAGGATGGTTTTAAAAAAAAGATGATCCGGAACCTGTTCGGGTTCTTGGTTTTATCTAAGATTGTGTAAAAATATGTTGTGTCGCGAAAGCGACAGCAGGGGAAATCAAATGAGTATGCAGGCACTTCAGGACTATGTTTTCACGTCAAAATATAGTCGGTTTATTCCAGAGAAACTACGTCGTGAGACTTTTGAAGAGGCGGTGGACCGTGTTATCGATATGCACCGCAGACATTTTCAAGAAAAAGGGATTGAGGTTGAGGATCTCTTGCAAGAAGCGCGCAAGGGGATGCATCAGAGGCTCGTCCTCGGCAGCCAACGCGCGATGCAGTTTGGGGGCGACCCCATTCTGCGCAAGAACGCAAGAATGTACAATTGCACCACTTCTTATTGCGACAGGCCGCGCTTCTTTCAGGAATCGCTCTGGCTACTGTTGTGCGGATCGGGCGTAGGCTTTTCCGTGCAAACGCACCACATAGCCAAGCTTCCCGCGATGGCTCGTCCTCATGGCGAAGAAGTCGTCTTTCAGATTCCCGATACTATCGAAGGATGGTCTGATGCTCTGGGGGTGATGCTGTCCGCTTACTTTGTCGAAAATCAGACCTTCCCTGAGTATTTCGGCAAGTTCATCAATTTTGATTATTCGCTGATCCGACCGAAAGGATCTCCGATTTCCTCCGGTATGGGCCGGGCTCCCGGCGCCGAACCGCTTCGGCGCAGTCTTGAAGTGATCCGCAAGCTTCTCGACCGCGTGACCGAGGGGCCTGATGCCGTTAAGATGCGCTCTGTCGATGCTTACGACATCCTCATGCACGCTTCGGATGCTGTGCTCTCAGGCGGCGTGCGGCGCAGTGCCTGCATCTGCTTGTTTTCGCCAGATGATGACCTCATGGCTACAGCCAAGACCGGCAACTGGTTTATTGAAAATCCTCAGCGCGCGCGCTCAAACAACTCCGCCATGCTGCTTCGCGATGCGACGACGCGTGAACAATTTTCGAAGCTGATGAAGTCTGTGAAAGAATTTGGTGAACCTGGCTTCGTTTGGACAGATAATTTAGAAGCCACCTTCAATCCTTGTGTTGAGATTGGCCTGTATCCGCAGATCGATGGAGAGAGCGGATTCGCGTTTTGTAACTTGTGCGAAATCAACATGGGGCGTGTGGACACTGCTGAGAAATTCATGCATGCTGCGCGAGTCGCTGCAATTCTTGGAACGCTGCAGGCAGACTACACAAGTTTTGGCTACCTTGGCGAGGTCAGCGAGCGCATCGCGCGGCGCGAGGCACTACTTGGCGTTTCCATGACGGGCATGATGGAGCATCCGGCGATCGCCTTTGATCCCGAATTGCAACGCGAGGCTGCGCAGTTAATTTTAAAAACGAATGAAGCGGTGGCGGCTCGTCTTGGGCTCAACCCGTGCGCACGCGCAACCTGCGTCAAGCCTGCAGGATCCACCTCGTGCATTCTCGGCACGAGCTCCGGAATTCATCCGCATCATGCTCGGCGCTACTTCCGTAGAGCGCAGGCCAACGAAGATGAGTTGATGGTGGAATTTTATCGCGCCCAGAATCCGCTTTCGGTCGAAAAATCTGTTTGGAATCCAAACGGCACTGACGTCACGCTCATCTTCTGTATTCAGCCGAATTCCGAGGCTGTCACCAAGAACGAGGTCAATGCGGTTCAGCTTCTCGAGTACGTCAAGACAACGAAGCTGAACTGGATCGATGCCGGTAAGAACCTCGAGCGGTGCGCACAGCCGTGGCTCAGCCATAACGTCTCCAATACCATCAACGTGCAGGACGATGAGTGGGGTGATGTCGAGGCGTATATCTACGACAATCGCGATGCCTTTGCAGGCATTTCCCTGCTTCCGGAAGGCGGAGATTTGGACTATCCTCAGGCACCGTTTTGCTCCGTCCCCACGGCCATCGAAAACATCGGCTACTATGGCGATGGAGCCATGTATGCATCGGGAATCATTGAAGAAGCAATTGATGCCTTTGACAATAACCTCTGGGCAGCCTGCGATGCCGTTCTGGGACGCGCTACCGACGATTTTAGCGAAGCCCCTGCGATCCCGCCTGGAACCAGTGCCAAGGTTGCGCGTGCGATGATCGATGAATTTTCAGCTAAACATGCATGGACGGTGAGGGCTCGAAAATTTGCCGCTAACTATTTTGGTAATGATGTATTGAAGATGACACGATGCCTCAAGCGCGTGAACAACTGCAAGCTGTGGGACGATATCAACCGCACCACACTGCCTGTTGACTACACGTTGATGATCGAGAACGTCGACAATACGACCCTGACAGAAACAGTCGCGTGCGGTGGCGGAAAATGTGATATACTCTAAGCCGTCGATTTAATCCTTACCCAAAAAAAAGAACCATGTCAGAAGAAAACCAGACGATTCAAGAGCCCGTAAAATCGGTCAGCGAGTATCGCGAACAGCGCGTGGCCAACATGAAGGAACTGGAGACGAGAGGCTACCCGCCTTTCGGATCGGCTTTTGCGCGAACCGCTCGGATTGCCGAAATCCGTGCCCAGTATGTCGAAGGGCTAAAAGTTCGTGCTGCCGGGCGCGTGATGTCTGTTCGAGATATGGGCAAGACGATCTTTGCCGACCTTCGCGACGGCAGCGACCGCCTGCAGCTTTTCCTGAATAAAAACCATCTTGGTGAGGATGCTTTCGAGGCCTATCGATTTATCGATTTAGGCGATCATATCGGCGTTGAGGGCGAAATGTTCACGACGCGCACAGGCGAGATCAGCATTCGCGTCGAAAAGTGGACTTTGCTTTCGAAGGCCCTGTTGCAACCACCCGAAAAATATCACGGCTTACAGGATACTGAGGATCGCTATCGTCAGCGCTATCTCGATCTCGTGTCGAACCCTGAATCGCGCGACCGCTTCAATAAGCGTATCGCAATCATGCGGGAAATTCGCAGCTTCTTAGAAACGCGCGGCTTCCAGGAAGTAGAAACGCCCATGATGCAGCCTCAGCCAGGCGGTGCGGCTGCGCGCCCCTTTAAGACGCACTACAACGCACTCGATTGCACCATGTACATGCGTGTGGCGCCGGAGCTCTATCTGAAGCGTCTTCTTGTCGGTGGGTTCGACAAAGTGTTCGAGATGAACCGCAACTTTCGTAACGAAGGCCTCGACCGCACACACAACCCAGAGTTCACGGTGCTTGAAGTTTACGAAGCCTTCGGCGATCGTCTGGCCATGAAGGAGATCATCGAAGGTATGATTCCGCATCTTTGCGAGAAAGTCATGGGAACGATGAAGATTCAATACGGAGCCGGAGAACTCGACTTTACGCCTCCATACCGTGAAGTGGCTTACAAGGATCTCGTCACCGAACGCATGGGCGCGAACTGGTTTGAACTTAGCCCCGAAGCGGCACGCGCCGCTGCCGTCGACGCAGGTGTCTCCTGCGATCCAAAGTGGGATCATCTGCTCATTACGCATGAGGTCTACGATAAACTTATCGAGAAGACACTTTTTCAACCCACGTTTGTGACGCGCATTCCGCGTCAGTTCATTCCGCTAGCGAAGACCTGCGCCGACGATCCTGAGCTTGCTGACGTTTTCGAATTCGTCGTGGGAGGGCGAGAACTCTGCCCCGGCTATACGGAGCAGAACAATCCGCTTGCCCAGCGCGAAGCCTTCGAGCACCAAGCGGGTGACGATGTTGAGAAAGTCGACGAAGACTTTATCACGGCCCTTGAATGCGGCATGCCACCAGCCGGCGGCCTCGGGCTCGGCATCGATAGGCTTGTCATGATGTTGACCGGCACCGAAGCGATACGCGACGTGATTCTCTTCCCGCAACTTAAACAGCGCTCGTAACAGAATTCAGGAAACAGAGCGTAGGGAGTAGTGCGTAGTGCGTAGGGAGTAGGGAGTAGTGCGTAGGGAGTAGGGAGTAGTTTCCGCTGGGGGCACCCCAGGCCCCGATTGAAAGAGGGAGTAGGGAGTAGGGAGTAGGGAGTAGGGAGTAGGGAGTAGTTTCCGCTGGGGGCCAGGCCCCATTTGAAAGAGGGAGTAGGGCGTAGGGAATGGACAAAACTGAGAAAAAAGCGAGGCATCCCGTTGCACATATTACGAGACGTTACGGCTATCTCGCGTTAGCGCTTGCTGTCGTTTCATTTATTGCTATTCAGCGCGGTGTTGTCGCGGGGCAGGGTTGGTACACTGCCACGCTCGTATCGCTGTGGTGCACGGGTGCTGCCGTATTGCTTTTTCTTGCATACGAGGAGAATGATTCAACCTGCTTCAGCAAGCAGGAAGATGGACGTCTTCCGCTAATCTCGTGGATTGTTTTTTCCCCGTATTTGATTCCGCTTTGGACGAGACAAATCTTCCTCACAAGATTATCCCGAGAAAATTCACATGATAAACTTGTGGATGGCATTTTCATTGGACGAAGGCCGTCTCGGCTACGCGACATTCCGTCGCGTACGGCGGTTTGCGTCGATCTTGTGGCGGAATTTCCAGCATCCCCTGCGGAGTTGAACTATGAGGGGCGATATGTTTCGTTTCCTATTCTTGAAGCATCATTTCGGTCGTGCGAAGCATTGATCGCGTGTATCGATTCACTTCCTGAAAGCGGCCTTTACATCCACTGTGCGCAGGGACATGGCCGCACGGGTTTTTTCTCCTGTGCACTGTTGCTCCGTCGTTGCACGGCGAAGACTCTGCCTGAGGCGGAAGCGATGGTAGCCCGTGTGAGACCTGGCGTTAAGCTCCGTAAAGGACAGCGCGAGTTTCTTGAGACCAATGTGCATCTTCTACAGGACAGAGCCTAAAAGAGGCGTAGGGCGTAGTCTGAAAAACGTTTTTGCGAGCTTTGGCGATTGAATAGGCAGGAATGCCTGTGTCACATCGGCTCCTTGTCATTTGCACAGGCTAGAAGCATCTGCTCCCAGTGGCTCAATCTCTGTGTCTCCAACTCTCTGTGTTTAAAACCGCACCGCGCTTAGTGCGACAACTGGGTTGATAGCAGAATAGAGCAGATCTAGCGACTCGCCACTAGCGAGACGTTATCCGAAAAGGTTTCTGAGTTCTTTGCACTCTCAATTTCCAACAGCCAACACTCAAATCCAATTTCCAAGTGGGAAACTTCGGTCAGACCGTCTACGATCTTACGTTATTATCGTAGATTTCGCGAGCGGTCATTCATTATTAGAAGAGGAAATTGAGCTTGCGACAGAAAAGTGCGCAAGGAAGGTGTTAGGTTTCAGGCCCTAGGTTCTAGATGGGAGAAAATTACGAATGATGAATTATGAATTACGAATTGAAAAAGCGCCTCCCTCACTACTCACTCTCTCCAGCCTCACAACTCGCTACTTCTCCCCTGTGCCTGACCGATTACCGAAAAAGTTGCAATAAGGTGGACGGGGATTCTTTTCTATGATAAAATAGTGCTGTTTCCTACTCAATGTGGTTTTGTGCAAAAAACGAAGGGCAGAGTAGGTCGGCTCTTGCAATCCGCCGTATTCTTGACGCCGGAGTAACAAGACCTACCTAAGGCATCCAAAAATAAAAATGGGGGAGGAGCTAACATGAAGAGAATTTGTTTTGTTTGTTTTTTTACAATTCTAGTTGGCGGCATGCTGAGTGCCAGAGCCACGGAGTATTACGTGTCGGCGGGCGGATCGGACACGCATCCGTATACGAACTGGAGTACGGCGGCCCACAGCATCCATGATGCCGTGGCGGCCGCGGGAAGCGTGGGCAATACCGTGTACGTGACCAACGGTGTGTATGCTCTGACCAACGAGATCGTAATCTCCGACCTTTCGATCCGGAGCTGGAATAACGGCGAACTAGATCGTGACGGCACGATAATTAATGGCAATTATCCCGCGACCACGAATCGCTGCTTCTACCTGAAAAACGTTGCCGCCTTGGTGGAGGGCTTCACGATAACAAACGGGTACCGCCTGGATACCAATATAGGTAGTTCCCTAAATTCGTATGGCGGCGGTGGTGTGTACATGACGGCGGGCACTGTTCGTAACTGCCTCGTGACAGGAAACCAGCTCGCCATGACGTCCGGGGAGAGAGGTGGCGGAGGCATCCATGCGCTTGGTGATAGTTGTTTGGTCGAGAATTGTGATATCATCGGTAATGACTCCAACCAACGGGGCGGCGGCGCGTTCATCGACAAGGGAGCGCAGATGCGCAACTGCCGGATTATCGCTAATGAGGCTGTCTCCTATGGGGGCGGTTGCGTATCTCAGTCATCCGGAACTCTGGTCGAGAATTGCGTGGTTGCCAGCAACATTTTGACCTCCACCTCCGGCGGCGGCGTGGCGCTTCGCTTCAAGGGCAGTGTCCGCAACTGCCTGCTATGGGGCAATAGCGCTACGAGTCCACTGTTTATCCAGCCGGAAGGGAATTCCCACACCGTCGAAAACTGCACGGTGGTCGGGAATTTGCTCTCGGGATACAACAATCAGTCCCAAGTTGTTACTAACTCTTATTACAACGTGATCGTTACCGGGAACAGAAGCACCAGTGATAAAACTGTCAACCTGTATTACCACTGCCACTTGTCGAGCACCAATAATGTGCTGGGTTCGAACAACATAACCCATGATCCGGCATTCGTGGATTTTGAAAACAACAATTTTCGGCTGTCCGGCAAATCGCCGTGCATCAATGCGGGAACCAACCTGTTGTGGATGGTCGCCACCTCTGTGGACCTTGATGGCAACAAGCGTGTCTTTGAAACCGTCGATATAGGTTGCTACGAGTTTCGACCGTTGGGCACCACCATCTTGGTGCGGTGAGGCTTGAAATGAAAGGAAAGACTATGAACAAGAAATCACTGATGGTAATCGCCGCGCACTGCG
This sequence comes from uncultured Lentisphaerales bacterium, assembly GCA_964618405.1. GTDB lineage: Bacteria > Verrucomicrobiota > Kiritimatiellia > RFP12 > UBA3636 > JBBQIY01. The sequence continues at coordinate 2,666 of CAZUAY010000138.1, read as the reverse complement.
ACGACATTGAGCTGAACTTTGCCGGGACTATGCTAAAGTACCACGAGCAATTCGGATATGAGATTGTTTACGTGCAATCAACCAATAACATGTCGGGCGGGTGGTCTGAAGCCACGGAGGGCGTGAGCGTCGGCCTTTCCAAGTTGCCGGAATGGATCACGGAAAAGAAATCCACGGTCTCTGAGGCCTACGGACGCATTACTCATCTGGTGCCTTGGTACTACGAAATTCAACAGCGCAAGAGCGAAGCAGCCAACGCCGCACGGGATTGCTTCAATACGGTACCGATCCATCTCGATTACGCGCAACGCCATTACACCGACAGGAATTTAAAAGTAGTTGACCTGCGTTACGGGGCTCCCGCGCCCGACTGCTATGACCCTGCGATTCCCACCATCATGACAGCGTGCGATGATCCGGCGCAGGTCGAACGTGTGGCGAAGCTCATCCTTGAAAAAAACCCTGAGGTCATACTGACGCATCCCGCTGTTGATTACACGTTTGAGCACACCGGCACAACTCTCCTTGTGGAGAAGGCGTTCCATAAGGCCCAGGCCGCAGGGTACGATGGCAGCTTTCTCTGCGCGACAGTGCCTTATAGGAATCAAATGGGCGGTTTCTATGACCGATGGGATTCGTTCATCGACACCACCGGTTTTATGGAGAAAAAGATTGACGCCATCGCAAAACACGCATGCCAGATTCCCCGCCCCGACCACCTTGACCTCTTTGACGCGTTTGCGGGAAGAATGTGCGGTGGATGCAAAAGCGCGGAGACTCACACGGTTGTGTTTCTTTCCGAAACCCGTGTTGGACCGCTGACGGAGGAATTCAAGAAAAATCACGCATACTGCAACACGAACTGGATGCAGCTCTTCTTCAGCGAGGAAACGAAAAAAGCCCGCGAAGACTTTTTAGAAATGTGCAGGAATACTGAGGCCATAGCGGATAAACCCGTCAAGAAAAAATAGGTATCTAGAAAGAATTCCTGAAACTGCTCTGTGCAAGAGGAAAGGAAACACATGAATCCATTCTGTGATTTGGTACTGCCTGACGATACGCTGGAAGACTGGGAGAACAGACGCAAGAAAATAGACAAGCGGGTCCGATACTACTTCGGGGAAGGTTCTCAAGAGGCGTGCGACCTGAAGCCCGAATGGGGCGATAAGCAGACTTTCGACGGCTATACGAAGCAGCACGTCACGTACGAGGTGGAAGCCGGGCAAAAAGCGTTTGCCTGGCTTTTCACCCCTGCGGATCTTTCAAAGCCTGCCCCAGTCGTCATGTGTTACCACGGTACCAGCAGTCCTGGCAAGGAAAACGTATCGCAAGACCCAACCCTTGTCGAGAAGCCAAACAACATGAATTATGCGGTTGAATTGGCCCGCAAAGGGTATGTCACCTTTGCGCCGGACCAGTGGGCCACCGGCGAAAGGATAGGGCTCGATGGAGAGTTCTTTCGGACGGACAACCTGTACAGCAAGCATCCTGAGTGGTCGCTCGAAGGCAAAACTGCCTACGATCATACGCGTGCGGTTGACCTCGTTCAAACCTTGCCGGAAGCGGACACTTCCCGCCTGGGCGCTATCGGCCACTCCCGTGGCGGGAGCGCGGTCATCCATCACATGCTGTATGACGACCGGGTTAAGGTCGGAGTTCCCAGTTGCGGGCAGTGCCCCCACTACGGCGAGCTCTGGCTCAAGCACTGTGCCCACCAGCTTCCGTACGCGACCATGAAGCGATTCTCTGACGAAATCAAGGCCGGCAAAGAGCCTGGCTACGAAGTCCACGAGGTGCTTGCTCTACTGGCACCGCGGCCGCTGCTGCTTATGCTCCCGTTCCGCGACGACTTCTGCAAGCAGGCGCACCTGTTTTCCGATCTCTCAGAGAAATTGCACAATCTGTATAAATTTCTCGGCAAAGAAAACAATTTTTCGCGGTTTGCGCATGGCGAAGGCCACAACACAGGGCCGATCCTGCGAGCGGCGATGTATGCTTTCCTCGATTACCACCTCTTAGGGGCAGTGCCGGGGCTACCGGGTACCAATTATCGGCGGACGTGACCCTCGCCCTTTGTCATGGCGTAACGTGTACGGTAAGCTGGATATTTCCTTTTATGGGGGTTGGCGCTATCCTCAGTCCACTAGTCGCCGGACCTTTGGTGGATTACTTCAGACCTCACTAAATTGAGATTTTTCTACTTTTCGGTCGCAAGTTCAATTCCCTCTTCTAAAGATTTAACGCAAGGGGCGCAAAGGTGGCGCGAAGGGCGCGAAGTCTTTCTTGAAGTTTTTTATCTGGAACTCAGGAACATCAGGAAATCATTCCGTCCATTCATGTTACCCCAAAAACCTGTTTATGAAGTTTCACCTGTTTGCGGTGCCGACACAGGTAGATGTATTTCATGGTTTAAAATCCACGCAGAGTGGCAGCCCAGCTTCTTGTCCATCGAGCCCTTCTGACTGAGGGTCACGCTTGCCGTTGGAACAAACTAGCGGAGTTTAGCGCGCGGTGGATTGCGGAGGTAACGCTCGGTAAAGAGGTCTTCCGTAAGGCCGATGTTATAGTCGACGCGGGTGTAATGGATCGTTGTGGTGCTGCCGGTTCGAATATCTTTCATGATGGCTTTGGTGACGGTCGGATAGCCTTGTATTTCTTCAACCGCC
>CAZUAY010000137.1:6211-10487 GCA_964618405.1 uncultured Lentisphaerales bacterium | reverse complement strand
GGTGATCGCGGACGATTCCGGCCTCACCGAGGCCAGCCACAGGGGAGAAGTAGCGGGGAGAGAAGTGGCGAATGTTGAGTTGCGAGAGAAAAGTCAATGAATAGTAAGTGCGCCTCAAACTGCCAATACACTAATGAAATGAATTTTCCTCCAAAACCCAGTTGTCTCGCAAACGAGCGTATCTGCTTAGGTTCCATGCCTCGCCTTCAGCATCAATACGCGACGGGACGCAACAGGGCAGAGTCTCCACACCGCCACGCCATAGACGATGGCCGCCACCGCCATTGCCGAAACGACCGCCATCAGCAATGCTATACGTCCCTCCCCCAGTACTCCGAGAACGGCGTATCGGGTAGCAAGAACCGCTGCTCCCATCAAAAGCGCCGACAAACCCATCTTCACGCAGGGGCCGACCAGACGCCCAAAACCCATAAGACCATTGGCTAGGTGAGCCTTCCACGCCAGCACAATGCAGGCGACCAACGCACAGAGAACCGTAGAGCCCGCGATGCCCGCATGCTTCCATTCTACCGGAAGCGTTAGGACCAAGAGGATGTTCAACACCGCATTAGCCCCGACCATGACTAGACTCACCCGAAGGGGGGTCTTCATATCCTTCTGCGCATAAAACCACGGTAGGATGATTTTATTGACACTAAAAATCAGAAGGCCCGGCGCGTAAAACAGGAGTGCGCGTGAAACATGCACCGTGTCAGCAGGCGTAAACTTCCCGCCTTCGTAGACGAGCTGGGTGATGTCAGGGGCAAGCAGAAAAAGCCCGAACGAAGCAGGAATCGTGAGTAGCAGAACATCTTCCGTTGATTGCACCAACGTCAGCTTGGCACGGCCTAACTCGTCTCGTGCAAACGCCCCCGACAACGTCGGCAACAGCACGGTTGCAAAGGCCGTTGCAAAAAGCCCGAGTGGTAGATAAACAAGTCGTTCGGCATACGAAATTGAGGCGGCAGCCCAAGGTGCCGCCCAGAGTGCAAGCGCATTATCGAGAATCAGGTTGATCTGCACTGCCCCCATACCGATGGCACCGACCATCGTGTTGCGCCAAACCTTCAAGACGTTCTCGTTACGCCAACCACTAAAGGTCAGATTGAGCTTCATGCCGTTGCGACGCACGGCGTGAAGCAAAAAAACCATCTGTAGAAACCCGGATACTAATACGGACCAAGAAACGGCGCTTACACGTTCATACAGACTCAGCTCAGGAAAGAAAAACAGAGCTGCAAGCGTGGCGATCCAGACAACATTGAGAATAGCCGGTGCAAACGCAGCCTTGCCAAACCGTCCAAACGCGTTTAATACGCCCATGCCGAACGCTGCCACGCAGATCATCACGGCGTAAGGCAGCATGATTCGAGTCAACCGGAGCATCACCGCCATTCGTCCCGCAGGGTCAAGCGAGGGCAACACAAAGGAGACCGCCACCATGCCGATGGCGCAGAGAATGGCAAGGAGCATAAAAACCATGCTCGCAATCGCCCTCGCCAGCTTCTCCGCTTCTACGAGATTTTGCTTCTCAAGCGTTTCCGTAAAAACAGGAATGAAGGCCGAGGAGAGCGCGCCTTCGCCGAAGAGTTTGCGGAATAAGTTGGGAATCGTGAAAGCAAAAACAAACGCAGACTGCTCAAGCCCGGCACCAATCAGTCGCGATGTCAGCACTTCGCGCAGAAGGCCGAGAATGCGGCTCAGCCCCGTCAGCGAACCGACCTGGCCCACATTTTTATTGATTGCCTTCGTCTGTTCTGACATCGCATTACCCTACTGTTTGACCACACGCCATCGACACCTTCACGCCGCCGTCACGGCAAGCGTTACTGACGGACGGAATCCCCGCACAGTGCATCAACCGTAGCGCGCATCGTTGCAACGACGTCTTCGGCCAAGGGGTACACGATGGCGATTCGAAGTCCAAGCTTTGCCGCGAAAGCCCCAATTCGCCTGCGCTCGGTTTCGCTCTGCACGAGCATAACAGTCACGCCTTGCTGCTTTACCTTTTCTGAAATGGTATCCAGATGGCGAGCTCCCGGCGTCTGTCCGTGCGTCTCAATCGCAAGTTGTTCTAACCCAAACGATTCGGCAAAATGTCCCCACGCTGGGTGATAAACAAGAATCGTTTTTACGCCTGCCTGACGCAGGCGCTCAGCAAGCGACTGCTTCAACACCCCCATTTTTTCGGCAAACGCGGCCTGACGTTGCGAGTACGTTGCGGCGGCCTCTGGATCTAGGTTCGACAGTTCGCTTGCAACTTCTGCTGAGAGCTCGACAATCTCTTCGGCCGACATCCAGATGTGGGGATCGCCTTCATGGTCCAGCTCGGTGTCCGCACGTTTGTGCGAGCCATGAGCATGCTCCACGGCATTCGTCACCCCAACCACCCTCAGTCGAGGGTTCGCCTTCGCCAGCTTATCCACGAGAACCGCCTCGAAAGGCAGCCCGATCTTGAAATAGACATCGCATTTACGTAGCGTCAGGAGTTGACGCGGTGTTGGCTCAAACAAATGCGGATCTTGCCCCTTATCAATGACCACAACACATGCCCATGACGTGCCACCGATTTGCTCAACGAGAAATTTTTGTGGTGGAATCGAAACCGCAACGACTGGTTGAGCGATGACAGAAAACGCCAAGAGGTGAATACAGAAAAAACAGCACAAAAACTTCTTCATGATCCTCTCCGTTTGTTGTAGGCTGCGCAGAACCCTCGCGCCGCTTCGCAAGGCGAATCCGCCTTCGACAGGGCCGACACGATGGCAAGGCCGTCAGCTCCTGCCGCATAAATGCCATCTGCACGCTCCAGCGTAATACCGCCAATGGCAACGGCGGGGTAGGCAGACAAGGCCTTTCGAATTTTTGAAAACCCCTCTAGGCCCATTTCGGGAGCCGCATCGTGCTTCGTTTTGGTGGCATCGTAAATGGGACCAATGCCTACATAATCCACAGAGGGTCCCGTAACGGTGGCAATGTCCGCAACACAGGTTATGGAGAGCCCTAGCGTCATCTTCTTCCCTATCACACGTCGAACGGCCTCAACCGGCATATCCGACTGTCCCAAATGAACCCCTGCCGCTCCAAGCGCAACAGCAAGATCGGCATAATCATTGATAATCAGGGGGATCTTTCGGGTTTGTAACATGTGTTTGAGCCGCAAGGCGCGTTCGTACCGAACACATCCACTCGATTCCGTATCCCGGTACTGAACAACGGTCACACCACCTTCGATAGCCGCTTCAACGGTCTCTACAAAATCGCCGAGGTAACGTGAAGGCTCATCAGTGACAAGATAAACGGCATAGTCTTGGATTGCGATCAAGATGAAACCTTTCCGCGATTCCGAATCGCGTCGGCGTCGATGGCATCCAAAGCATCCAGCAAGGCGATCTGGTAGGCTCCGGGTCTCGTGGCGCGCTCCGCTGCGATTTCACCAGCAATTGCCATAATGAGAGCCGTCGCCACGGCTGCTAGATACATATCCTCGCCCACCGCGGCCAAGGCTGCGGCAATTGCGCCTTGAGCACATCCGACGCCGGTAATGCGGGTCATGATCGGTGAACCGTTAGCAATCGAAACTGGCAGTCGTCCGAGGGAACACACAAAATCGATCTCACCTGTCACGAGGACTGCGGCCCCCGTTTGTACGCAAAGCAACTCAGCAGCATCCTTCGCATCGTTAACCGCCGCTGTGCTATCCACTCCGCGTGCTGTTCCCTTAAAACCTGCAAGCGCCATGATCTCGGATGCATTGCCTCGGATGATCGCGGGCCGTTTGCTTTTAAGTTCCATCGAAAGTTGTGTCCGCAGGGAGAGGAAGCCTACAGCCACAGGATCGAGCACCCAAGGACGTTTCGCCTGATTGGCCGCAGCGACAGCACCACGCATAGCTTCCGCCTGATTTTCAGTAATGGTGCCCACGTTGATCAGCAAACCGCCCGTGATGGCTGCAAATTGCGCAGCCTCATTGGCATCATCGATCATGGCTGGAGCCGCTCCCAGTGCCAAGAGGCAATTCGCCGTATACCCCGTAACAACGGTATTGGTCATGCAGTGCACAAGAGGAGCCTCCTGCCGGATGCGCTCGAGAAGCTCACAAGTTGATGTTATAAAGTCGGTCTCTGTTTTCATGTACGCAATTATAGCACACAGAACGCAAGCGTAAAGGAAGGAATGAGAGAAAGTCACGAATTCCTGATGTTTCCTGATGTTGAGATCGACACCCCTCGATTGATGTCGACTGACAGCGACTTCACGTTAGTGGGAGTCGACG
>CAZUAY010000137.1:0-6111 GCA_964618405.1 uncultured Lentisphaerales bacterium | reverse complement strand
TCGACGACCTTGCAACGGTAGCTGAGCGTGTCAATGAACCCACGGTTCCTCACGCAAAGGTCGTAGCGGAATTGAGAGATGATGGATACTTATCAGATTGAATGGAAGACGTCGGCGTTGCGTGAACTCAAGCGCCTTGACCGCCAAGTCATTCCCAAGATCATGGTGGCCGTAGAGTCCCTAACCACTCAACCTCTCCCAAATGGAGTCTGTAAGTTGCAAGGCAGCCAGCAGACCTATGGATTCGCGCCCGAAGTGCTTGACGTATTTCTTTAGCTGACTGGGCAGGTTAGCTGGGCCGTCAAGGTGGATCCAGCGGTTCACGCTCCCTCGGAAGCAGAATCGTTCTGTGACAAACGTGCGTGATTCTTTATCGGCAAGAACAAATCGAAGAACAGCGACATAGTGCCTGAATTTGCATTCCCTGATGCACCGCTTTGTTTCTGAGAAAAGAAGTACTCCGGCTGCTCGATTTCCAGTTTGTGTGCACTTCGCCTTTGTGCTATACTAAACCGCATCCTTCAACTCAGGAATTCCCACCATGCAAATACATGATATTAACGACTATTACCGTCCCAAAAGATTCCCTTGGCTGCCGGTTGCGTTAATCGGAATTGCTGTGATCGTCGGTGGTCTCTACGCCCACTCAAAGTGGGGCAACGCGACGACGCCCGATCAAGACAACACGCTAACCGATGAACCCTCTGAAGTGCAGGCTTCTGGAGCTGTCGTGCCCTCGGATGCTGGTGCGAAAGCGTCCCCATCCTCTGTTTCCACAAAATCATTGGCCCCAGCGCCAATGCCGTTGAATCCGCTCCCGATGGCCCAGGTCGACGCAATACTCGCCGACTGCCGGAAACTTGAAGCCGAGGACAAGCTTGCGCCCGCCCGCGAAAAATACCAATCAATTCTCGATCGTACAAGTGGCAATGTTCGTCTGCAGATCGAAGCGGCGATTGGCCGCCTCAGCATCGAACTTATCACGAGCCCGCGCCCCATGGCCGGCAAGGTCGAATACGTCATCAAATCAGGCGATTCACTTTCAAGGATCGCGTCGGAATTTAATTGTCCTGTTCTCCTGATTCAAAAGGCAAACCGGATTTCAGACCCCACGAAAATTCGTCCCGGTGATCGCCTCATTCTTCCCGATCACCCCGACTTTTCAGTTCTTGTCTCAAAGTCCCAAAACACGCTTTCTCTCCTGCTCGGAGGGCAGTTATTTAAAAAATATTCTGTTGGAACTGGCGTTCACTCTAAAACCCCAGCCGGCACCTTCAAAATCGTTGATAAAATTGCCGAGCCGCCCTGGTGGCCTGGTGATGGACGTGCGACGATTCCCTTCGGTTCGCCCGACAACATTCTTGGAACGCATTGGCTCGCGCTAGAGGCGACAGGCGACACGCCGAAGCTCCGCGGCTACGGCATCCACGGGACGTGGGACGAAAGTTCGATCGGCAAACAATCCAGTGCTGGTTGCGTGCGCATGAAAAACGCCGAGGTCGGGGAAATATTTATGCTCCTGCCCCGCAACACCCCTGTCACCATTGTGGAATAAGGTTAACACATGATTGATTTTATTTCTGGAAAGCTTGTTGATAAAAATCTGACCTCTGTCATCGTGGATGTTGGTGGCATTGGCTATGAAGTCATTATACCGCTGAGTACCTTCGATGTCCTTCCACCAGAGGGACATGCTTTTAAGCTCCTCATCCACGATCATATACGCGAGGATGCACATGTCCTCTTCGGTTTCGCCACCAAACCAGAACGCGATTTTTTTCGCCTGCTGCAGAATGTTAGTGGCATTGGTCCAAAGACTGCGCTCGGCGCCATCAGTGGCATGAGCATTCGCGAGCTCCGCACCTGCATCGCGGAACGCGACAGCAAACGCCTCGCCAAACTCCAAGGCATTGGTAAGAAGACAGCCGAACGCATTGTTGTTGAACTGAGCGACAAAATCAACCCGCTCGAAGCCTTCACGGCCGATGCACAGGAGTCTCCCCTTTCCGCAATGTGTCGCGATGCCGTCCTTGCCCTGACCGCCCTCGGACACTCGCAGGATGCCGCGTTGAAAACCATCCGAACCCTCTCTCAATCACCCAATCCTCCTAAGACAACAGAAGAATTTATCAAACAAGCGCTCTCTCCCAAATGACCATGAAAAAGACATCCGTCAAAAAAACAATTAAGAAATCCGTTACTAAACCTGCGACAACACCCGCTAAAAAATCAGCTTACGCTGCCGCAGGTGTCGACATCGACGAAATGGATCGCAGCCTCAAGGCCATTAAAAAGTCCGTCACGGCAACCCGCACCTCAGGCGTGCTCAGCGACATCGGCCGTTTCGGCGGCCTCTTCCGCTCACCCGGACGAGATCAAATTCTCGTCGCCTCTACCGATGGCGTCGGCACCAAGCTCAAGGTCGCGCACATGGCGAACAAGCACGACACCGTTGGCCAATGTCTCGTCAATCACTGCGTCAACGACATCTTGACCCAAGGCGCTACCCCACTGTTCTTTCTCGACTACCTCGGCACGGCTCGCCTCTCTGGCAAGGTCTTCGCCAGTGTCATCGAAGGCATGTGCAAAGCCTGCCGCGAAAATGAATGTGCACTTCTCGGCGGCGAAACGGCAGAAATGCCCGGCCTCTACCCCGAAGGCGAATACGATCTTGTGGGTACGATCATCGGCTCTGTCTCAAAAAAGGACATGGTCACGGGCGAGAAAATTCGCCCCGGCGATGTCCTCATCGGCCTTCCCTCCACCGGACTCCAGACCAACGGCTATTCGCTAGCTCGTAAGATCATTTTTGAACAGGGAAAGATGGCACTCACGGATCTCGTTCCTGGAACGAAGCGGACCTTCCAGCAAGTTCTCCTTGCCGTCCATTCCAGCTTCCTCAAGCCCGTTCTCGCCATCCGCGCAGCAGGCGCTAAAATCAGTGGCATGGCACACATCACCGGCGGTGGCCTCATCGACAACACGCCACGCATGTTGCCCAAAGGTACGGATGCCGTCATCGACCGTTCTGCTTGGAAAGTTCCCGCCATCTACAAATGGATTGAAGAAAAAGGCCAAATCGATCCTATTGAGATGTACCGCGTCTTCAACATGGGCATCGGCTACGTCATCGCCGTCTCCCAGAAGGAAGCCGCCAAGACGCTCAATGCTCTCGAAAGCGCTAAAGCCCACCCAATTCACATCGGCCACATTGAAGAAGGAACTGGCATCACTCGATTGGTGTAGCGACTTCTCATGAACAAACAAACTGTCCTTCCAGCCGTCTGCGCTGCCACAGTGCTCTCGTCCTGCGCCGTCGCTGAGACCTTCTCCGCCTCCGCAATGGAAACGAAGTCCTTTATCTCTTCCGAAGGACTCTAGGTGCTAGCCAATACCTTCCGGCTTCCAGTGTAAAGCTATTCCAGCCGAGCTAAGGCCTAGGGCCTAGAACCTAACCGCTTCCTTCTCCAATTCGTAATTCGTAATTCGTAATTTTTATGCTCGAACGCAGACGTCGCACACTTCCAAAAGGATTTGACTACGGACGCTGGCTCGTCGAGCGCGACCGCTGTCAGCTGACTGCTCACCTTCCCGAGCCGCCTTTTAAAGAGGCGGAACAAGTAGGCTCTGCAATCGATTCTGCGTTGAAAAAAATCGGCATTTCTTTTTCGGCAAGTGAAGGACGAATTCAGAGCGACTGGGCGCAAATCGTTGGCAAAGATATTGCCAAACACACCATGCCCGGTGCCCTCAACGGTAGTACGCTGTCCGTGTTTGTCCGAGGCTCCGCATGGCTCGCCGAACTCAAACGCAACGGTGTTCCCAACATGATCAAGCGTCTTAACGAGTACTTCAACGACACCACCGTTAAGCGCATCACCCTCCTCCCCGCCCCTTCTGGCTATAAGCGCTGAATAAGAATTTTACAGCTTCTGCAGTTTCCCGCTGAACACGAGCGCACCGCCGATGCACAGGCAACCGCCGATGGCGACGGTCAACGCGGGGCCGATCTGGCTGGCGAGAATGCCGGCAACCAAATTACCGATCGGTACTATGCCCATAAAGGACAGTGAATAAAAACTCATCACGCGGCCGCGCTTGTCATCATCGACAATCGTCTGCAACAAGGTGTTGCTGGAGGCTAGCAACAGCATCTGGGCCATGCCCAGAAGCGGCATGATCATCAGCGAAACGACAAGTGAGCGACTGAGCGAGAAGGCAATCAGCGCGCCTCCCAGCACCGCCGGAGCGATAGCGATGATCCGGTAGAAACCCAGGACGTTCGATCGACTGGCTAGATAAAGAGCCCCCATCAAAGCCCCTACTCCTGCGCCGGTGACCAGTAGCCCGTAGGTCTTCGGTCCGCCAGCAAGCAGATGACTGGCAAACACCGGCAGGAGCGAAGCGTAGGGAATGCCCACTAAGCTTACCAACGCTATCATCAGGAGTATCCTCCGGATTGATGGAACGCCCACCGCATAACGGATCCCCTCAACCAGATGCCGTAGGATGGGTTTGCGCTCCAACGAAACCTGCCGCGGTTTGATGCGCATGGCCAGCAGGGCGATAAGCACAGCGAGGTAGCTCACCCCGTTCAGCAAGAAACAAAACCCCGCACCAAACAACGCCGTCAAGACGCCGCCCAGTGCCGGACCGAGCATCCGTCCACCGTTCACGACCAGACTGTTCAGCGCGATCGCGTTGTTCAGATCTTCAGGCCGATCAACCATCTGGATAACGAACGACTGCCGCGTCGGCACGTCCACGGCATTGACCGCTCCCAGCCAGACCGAGAGCGCAATAATATGCCAGATTTCGATCGTCCCGCTCAACGTCAGTGCAGCTAAAACGAAAGCCTGTAGCATTGACAGAAATTGCGTCACCACAACGATCCGGTGCCGATTCCACCGATCCGCCACAACGCCTGCTAGCGGAGTCAGCACCAATGCTGGAATCTGACTCGAAAACCCGACCACACCCAGCCACAATGCCGCTGTCCGCACATCTGATAACTGTGTGCTCACAAGCCACAACATCGCCGTCCGCTGCATCCAGGTGCCGATCAGCGAAACGCCTTGTCCCGCAAAGAACAATCGAAAATTGCGAGAATGTAACGCTCGCGCCATGTTCACACGGCGCGATCCTTTCACCTGACCGGTTGCATCAACATGCATGACAGCAGTTCTTCCACGGAATCGCTACGGCGTTACCAGCGTTTTGTTGCGGATATAATTCTGCACGGAAATATTCTGGTTGCCAGCGGCCTTGACGAGCTCTTTGTATTCATTCTGCGAAAAAAGAACTGTCTGCGGAATCACCCCAAGAATCGAATCCCAAGCGTGGACGATCTCAGCGAGTTTCGCCTCTTCCACACCGAAGGCGCGTAAGACCCCCGCCGCCATCATCTTGTTTCCACCAAACGCCATATGAACGCCATCCGTCGTAAGCTTCTCTCCCGTAGTTTTGGCTTTTTCCACCGCTTCTTGCATCGCTTTATTCAAATCGGCCAAAAGGCAGTCCTTTTCCTTTGCAAGTGTCCGTAGATAGTCGTTGTAAGCAATGAGCTTCTGGTTTTCTGGGCTTTGCTGATCCTCGCGAATCATCGTCGACGTAAGGAGCATGACATGAATTCCAGCTTCCTGTGCCCTGCGCACGATTTCAGCAATATTTGTCTTATAGGTCTCCAACGGGATACCTCTCTCCCCGTGCCAAACGTCATTCACACCACACGACAGGAGCATCCACTGAGGCTTCTTAGCGAGTACGTCCTTTTCGACGCGCGCCAACATTTGATCGGACTTATGTCCCGAGATACCGGCTGGAATGATCGAAATGCTCACACCTTCAGCCTGGAGTCCGTTTGCAACTAAATGCAGGTAGCCACCGAGCGAGCTGTTGCCCTGCTGTGTAATCGAATCGCCGAGGAAGGCAACGCTGTCGCCGTCTTTAACTTGAAGATCCGCATAGGAGGTAAGCGCGAGTAGCGCGAGGGCGGCGGACAATATGTGAACACTTGATTTCATGATGATAGTTTCCTGTTGTTGGTTAGGATTTCGGTAACCGTTCACGGGGTATAAGCAACCCCGATTTATTTGAAGCATAGCATTGTCG
>CAZUAY010000136.1:0-10532 GCA_964618405.1 uncultured Lentisphaerales bacterium | reverse complement strand
GCACGATCACAGTCCGTTACTGACTTTGTGTGCGTGGGTGATGTTGTGGGCTACAATGCCAGCCCAAACGAATGCGTAGACCTCATCCGGAGCCTTGACTGCTTCACCGTTCGCGGCAACCATGACCATTATTGCGCCTACGATGAGTCCCTTGACGACTTCCATCCCATGGCCGCTAGTGTCGTGGCTTGGACGAGGCGACAGTTAGCTGGCGACCGAGCTCGCTGGCTACGAGATCTTCCTTTACATGCTTTCCATCAGGGCATGACGCTCGTGCACAGTACGCTCGATATGCCCGAACGCTGGGGATATGTATTCGACTCTATTGAAGCAGAAGCGCACTTCTGCTACCAAAATACACAGGTCTGTTTTCATGGGCACACCCATGTTCCCGTTATTTTTGAAAAGCACGGTGGATCGGTTGAACGGTATGATCCGCAGACTATCCATATCGCTCTTGGCCGACGCTACTTCATTAACACAGGTAGCATAGGCCAGCCCAGAGACAATGATAATCGCGCGTCCTACTGCATCTACGACGTCATGCAGCGGGAAATTAGCTTTCACAGGGTTGAATACGATATAGAGGCGACGCAGGCTAAAATCAGGGCGGCAGGGCTTCCTGAACGCCTAGCCCAACGCATTGCATTTGGACGTTGATGTTCAAAATTAAAACGAGGTCGAATAAATAGGAGTAACGTATGAAGCTGATGAAATCAAGTAAGGTTTTGTTTGTCGGGTTAATTACAACAGGTCTGCTTATGACACCGTTCTTTTCTGGTTGCGACAGCAGTAGCAGTGGTGGTGGGGGCGATGTTGGGGATAATAACCCTGAGTTGGTGGCTTGCATCGGCGATAGCCTCACACAAGGCTATAATTGCGAAGGAGCCCCCTATCCTTCACGCCTAGGACCTATGTCCGGAAAAACGGTTCTCAATTTTGGTGTCGCCGGCGCGACGAGTTCCTACGGTTCATCCATCATTTCGTCAGTTGTCAACCGTAAACCCGGATATGTCTGTATCCTCTTCGGCTCAAACGATGCCATTCATGGTAGGGATCCTAACACAACCAAGGAAAATCTCCGGGCCATTATCGGCGTCTGCAAGGCTAATAGTTGCATCCCGATCCTCGGAACTCCCCCCAAGATGATCGGCCAACATGAACTTTACGACGGAGCTGCGGCGACGATTGCTGAAACGATCCGCGCACTGGCAAAAGAAGAAGGCGTAGCGCTTGTCGATTTCTACAAGGCATTCGGCGACGGTACGGCTTATCTCGGGAACGATGGACTCCATTTAAGTGACGCGGGCGGCGATTTTATTGCGCAAAAATTTAATTCAAAGCTTTAAGTAAAACAAATCACGAGTTGACGAAACGGAGAAGACAAAATGCCATATTTAGCCAGTGAATCGCGTTATAGCACCATTCCATACCGCCGATGTGGTAGGTCGGGCGTTAAGCTTCCTGCCCTATCCCTCGGTCTATGGCAGAACTTCGGTGGAACACGGCCTTACGAAACAAGCCGCGCCATCCTACGAAAAGCTTTTGACTTGGGCATCACCCACTTCGATCTGGCCAACAACTACGGTCCCCCTCCTGGCTCAGCTGAAGAAACGTTTGGCAAAGTTCTCCGCGATGACTTCCGTATGTATCGTGATGAAATGATCATCTCGACCAAAGCCGGCTACACAATGTGGCCAGGGCCCTACGGCGATTACGGTTCACGAAAAAACCTGCTTGCTTCCCTTGATCAAAGTCTGAAACGGATGGGACTCGACTACGTTGACATTTTCTACTCCCATCGATTCGACCCAGAAACGCCACTTGAGGAAACAATGGGTGCTCTTGCCTCTGCCGTAAAAAGCGGAAAAGCAACTTATGCAGGAATTTCCTCTTATAAGCCAGAACAGACTCGCAAAGCTAGCAAGATTCTAGGTGATCTCGGAGTGCCCTGCCTGATTCATCAGCCATCCTACAGCATGTTGAATCGTTGGATTGAAAGCGACTTGCTGACTGCCGCTGATGAGTGCAACATGGGCATCATCGCTTTTTGCCCACTCGCCCAAGGTCTACTCACATCCAAATACGTCGCTGGGAAGATTCCGTCAGATTCGAGAGCCGCGAACAATGGATCGCTTAGCAACCAACTCACCCCCGAACTTCTCCGTAAATTACCCAGCCTTGCGGAGGTCGCAGCCGCAAGAGGTCAATCGCTCGCTCAGCTTGCGCTAACGTGGGTACTTCGCGACAAGCGAATAACATCCGCCCTCATCGGTGCCAGCTCGCCCGAACAGGTCGTAGAAAACGTCGCTGCTGCAAGCGCCAACCCGCTTGAACAGGACGAACTCACTATCATTGATAAAATTCTCTCGCAATAAACCCGGTGTGGAGATGTCTGAAGAACAAGTAGATGCCCATCAGTCGAATTCTGAAATCAAACGCGGCAGAAACAAGACGCGACTGAATGTCTTCTTAGCGGTCTCACTTGCTTTCGCCACGCTTCTTGTTGCCAATTACTGCGCATCTTTGCTCTATGCCCATTGGCAATTCGATGTTAAATCCAATGGGGGGCTCTCCTCCCGAACCCTCGAATTTCTGAAAAGCAGTCAAGGCGAAATCAAAATCACGTCCCTCTTCGAAAGATCACACCCCTTCCACAAGGTTACGAAAAATCTTCTGCAGGAATATGCCGAGGCCGCCATGCTGATTCCTGACCTCGATATCAAAGTGAAAAGCCTAGCAGTCAATCACGATATCGCTTCGGCTACTGAGCTGATGCGCCGCTTTCCTGTAGAAGCAAACTCCATCATCATTGAATTTGGCCAGCAACACCGTCTTATCACTGAAGACGACATGAGCAGTCCCGAAGCCGATGGTCAGCGCGCTGATTATTCCGCTCCTGATAAAAGGCAAATTTTATTCAATGGAGAACGCTCCTGCACCTCCGCGATGATGGAGCTGCTTCACCCTGCTGCCGCACCTGTTGTCTATTTCGTCGGAGGTCACGGCGAGTATGATCCAGCCAGCCAGCACCAGGTTACCGGTGCGTCCGCAGCTTCCCATGCACTGACCTTAAACGGAATCATCGTCAAAAAACTCAATCTTGAACAAAACGGAACAATACCGACTGACTGCGACGTGCTTGTCATTGCCGGACCCAGGACTATGTATGGGCAGCGCGAGATTGAAATGATTTCTACTTACCTAGTAAAAGGCGGAAAAGCAATGTTCTTAATCGATGATGCTTACGCCGGCGGGTTGACAACCATTCTCAACAATTGGGGTATCCAAGTTACATCTGGCGACAAAAACAATTTAATTCGATCTCACGTTTCAACAACCTATTACGGTGACCATCCCATCACGAAACGGCTTGAAAACATCATGACGTTCTTTGCTAACCCTTGCACGGTTGACGCGATTACTTCTGATCCGATTGGCGTCGAACGAGCTGACAAGCCTAAAACAACGCGGCTGATTATGATTTCTCCAAGAGACGTTATAGATGATCACGTCAAAACGCAAGACCCAGTATCCATTGCTGCTGCAAGCGAACTCGGTGCAGCAACGCTGACCGGTCGCCAACATAACACTCGCCTCGTCGTCTGCGGCGATTCCGACTTTATTTCTAATGCAATGAATTCAAAAGGTTTCGCCGGCAACACGGTCTTCCTGCTATCGGCGATCGACTGGTTGAATGGGAAGCAGGCTCGACTAACCTCCGAAATTAATGCGAATTCTGTTCTGAACGCCGGTATCGATCCTGAGTCGGGATGGCTTGTTCTCAGTGCTGTTCTTGCAGGGGTACTTCCTGCTATAATTCTTATTTTCGGACTCTTGGTCTACATTCCAACCACTCGACGACTTTAACAATCAATCTGCCCCCATACGATGACAAAAAAAAATCTTTTTTCAAAAATTAAAGCACTCCTTCTCGATCTCGATGGAACTGTCTATGCCGGAGACCACGAAATCCCAGGAGCTTCCGAATTCATTCGCAAATGCCGCACGGCTGGAATCCGCAGCGTTTTCGCCACCAATCGTTCCAATCGAACACCCGAGGTCGTCTGCGATCAATTGAATTCCTACGGGATCGGCTGCGTCCCCGACGACGTGGTTTCAACCTCAATCGCCACCGCGCGCTACGTCGGCTCCGGCACCGCCTTCATCATCGGAGAATATGGCCTGCAAAAAGCCTTAGAAGACCAAGGCATCGTGATCACCGAGAACTCCCCGGATTACGTTATCGTGAGCATTGACCAACAGTTCACCTACGACAAACTCAAGCTCGCCTGCAAACTCCTCGACAAGGGTGCTAAATTCATCGCCACAAACATGGATCCACGCTTGAAACTTCAAGGCACAACCGTTCCGGGAACCGGATCAATTGTCGCCGCTGTCATGACCGCTTCTGGGCGCAATCCCATTGTGATCGGAAAGCCAGAACGACACTTGATGGATATGGCCATCGACAAATGCCACTGCTTACCTTCTGAAGCCCTTGTTATCGGAGATAATCTGGATACAGATATTGCTGCAGGTATTCACGCCGGTATCGACACCGTCTTGCTGCTGACCGGGGTTAGCACCGAGGCTGATGTTGCCCAATCGCCATTTAAACCAACCTATATCATCAAAGATTTCGCCGAACTCACGTCGGCCTTCTTTAACTTGAAGTAAAAAATGAAACCAATTCCGCAATCACCACGCGATTTTGTTTTCCTCTTCAGTGAGGAAGACGTTCTCTGCCAAACGCCAATCCAAAATCGGGATGAACTGATCATGGAGATGCTGAAGCGGCTGGCTTTTAACCACGGCATCGGAAACGTTCCAAGTATCTATCAGTCGGTCTGCGAAAGAGAAACAGCAGGGGCTACGGTTGTCGCCAACGGCATTGCGATCCCACACGCCAGAATCGCCTCAATCGATAAGCCGTTCGTCGCCGTTGCGACTATTCCAAAAGGACTTCGATTTAATGGCGAGGGCTCGACCGTTAAACTCGTTATTCTCGTCTTGGTGCCCAAAGATCAACCCTCCGTTTACCTTCAGATCATATCGGCACTCGCCAAAACGTTTCAGACAGGCGATGCCCCTGAAAAGGCCGCTACCCTGACAACGCCCCGTGAGATCGTCAGCTTCTTCCGCCGCGACGGCTTGATTCTTCCCGATTTTATTTGTGCTGGCGATATCATGGAACCCCTCGTCTATAAGTTACTTGACACGAATAGCCTTAAAGACGCGATCGACATGTTCGTCACGCACAACCTGCTGGAAATTCCCGTTGTCGACAAAGATGGCGAACTGACTGGCGTCGTCACGGCGGACGCCCTTCTGCGTGTTTGCATGCCAGATTACCTGCTGTGGATGGACGACCTCTCCCCTATTCTGCAGTTTGAACCGTTTGTGAACATTCTGCGCAACGAAGAGAATACGTGGCTCTCCGAGATCCTCCATCACGAGTATCCGACGGTGCACGTCAATCAGCCTGCAATCGCCGTTGCTGAAGCCATGGCAAAACGCAATGCGAGCACCTGCTACATCGTCGATAGCAAAAAACTTCTTGGCGTAATCACGCTTCCCCATTTTCTAGACAAGGTTCTTCGAACCTAAAAAAACACTATTACGATGCACAGCGAAACTGAATCCATTACCCTCAAATCATCACTCCCCAAGTTGCTCCTGATGATTTTCCTAACGTGCTCGGCCGGCTGGCTTACAACAAAGCTTGGGACGCCGGCAACGCCGATCACCACCAGTCAAGTCATCGCCGTCTCGACCTTCATCACGATCATCTCTGCTACGCTTCTGTTTTGGAACATGCGTCTCGCCGTTGCCTTTATCGGCATCTCGGTCATGCTCGCTGCAAACGTCATGTCGCTCACACAGATGATGGAAAAAGCAGAGTTGCACATCATTCTCTTTCTCGTGGGCATGATGACTCTAGTCGGTGTGCTGAAAGACCTCGGTTTATTTACCTGGCTCATTCAGCTTATCTTGAACGCGAAGAATATGTCAGGAAAGCGGTTCGTGGTCACCCTGATTCTCATGTCTGGAATCATGGCAAGCCTCGTGGATGAGGTTACCTCCATCGTCTTCGTGCTCGCGCTTGTGTTTCAAGTCTGCGACACGCTGAAACTTCGCCCAACCCCCTTCGTGCTCATCAGTGTTATTGCGACCAATATCGGCTCCACGGGAACCATGCTGGGCAACCCTGTAGGACTCTTGATCGGAACGAAGACCGGCCTGTCCTTTGGCGAATTCTTGACCCACGCCGCGCCGATTATGCTCCTCTCACTCATGGTCACCATGGCAGTCTTGATGTTCTGGGCTCGCAAGGATATCGCGCTTCTCGATGAACGACTCGCCAAACGCCGCGCAGGCAACTTAGGGTTGGGGCCCCTTGTCAGAATCCCGTACCGCCGTGGACTCTTCATCCTCATTGCAGCACTGATCTTCATCGCGCTACACAGCTTTATCGAAAATAGATTGGGCCTAGCGCCTAACACGATGCTCATTGTTGCTCCGCTGACGATCTCGGGTATTCTCATGATCTATCGAAGCAAACGAGCGCGTCACTACATCGAAACCGAAGTCGAGTGGTGGACGCTCATCTTCTTTCTCGTTCTCTTCGCTGTCGCTGGATCGCTCGAAATTACCGGCATCACAGACGTCGTTGCCGACCGCTTTACCGAAACTTTCGGCACCAACCGATTCATCCTCACACCCCTCGTCGTGGGCATCACCGCTATCGGCTCGGCCTTTGTCGACAATATCGTCTTTGTTGCCGCCTTCATCCCTGTCGTCAATGAACTGATTCAAGCACACCCCGAGCTCGGCCCCCTCCGCTGGGCCATGCTCTTCGGCTCCTGCTTCGGTGGTAACATCACGGCAATCGGCTCGACGGCGAATATCGTCGCACTGGGCATGATGGAGAAACGCTACGGTGCCCACATCGCCTTTCTTGAATGGCTGAAAATCGGCGCCCTTGTCGGAATCATCACCTGTACACTCGCCACCATCATCATTCTGCTATTCTACTATGCTGATCCCGTCGCAGCAGATGCCATGGTCAATCAACTGGAAACCGCAATCCAGACAAACGCACACTAACATCGGGTATGAAGGCGCTTTCATGCCCCTCAAGAATGGAGTCCCTATTATGAAAAAAAATCTCACCGTTTTTCTAACGCTCGCGCTCCTCGTCGCACAGGCGAACGCGGCCGACGTTGCTCCTCATCTCTCCTTTAGTACTCCCTCTAACATCGTCGTTGAATTCACCATCCCAGAAGGCTTCATGGTGTACGCCGAGAAAATAGAGGCGACGGCAGAGCTTCCCTCCGGCGAAACCTTCGAGCTCAAGGCAGTCAATCCACCCACACCTGTGGAAAAGGACATCGACGGCGTCGTTGATCCGTTCTATCTTAAAGACGTCTCTCTGAACTACGTTCTCCCGATCGCCTTCACCAATGCTCATTTCGTGACCGTCGGCTGGCAAGCCTGTACGGATTCTCAATGCTTCATGCCGGAAAACAAAAAATTCTATGCCTTCGATTCAAAGGAAGCAGAACCTTCCACCGAGCCTGTGCGTGCTTCTGCACCATCGCGCGTGCTCTCTGCATACGCCTCAGCAGATGATTTTTTGAAGTTTCTCGACCCGAATGCTAAACCTTCAAAAACCAATTTGCTTGATGCAGCTTATGCAAAAGGCGGAATACTCCTGCTCATCGTTGCTATCCTTTTCGGCGGTGTTCTGCTCAACTTCACCCCATGCGTGCTCCCACTGATCCCCGTCAACTTAGCGATTCTCGGCATCGGCGCCAGCCAGTCGACGAAACGCCAAGGACTCATCGTCGGGGCATGCTTTGGCCTCGGCATCACGGTGGCCTTCGGTTCCCTCGGCATTCTCTCGGTGCTCACGGGAACGGCCTTTGGCACCCTCCAGTCTGATCCAATCTTCAACGCGGTCATCGCCATTATCTTCTCCATCCTCTCGCTCGCCATGCTCGATGTCATCACGATCGACTTCTCACGCCTAAGTGGATTTTTTCGCCGTGGTGGTGCCAAAAAAGATAAGTCCACATCACTCGCCTTGCGCCTTCTCGGTGCCTTTGCCGCTGGCGTTGGCTCCGCCCTGCTTGCAGGCGCCTGCGTTGCACCCGTCTTGATCTGGACACTGGTGATCTCCGCTACCCTCGTGAGCAACGGCTCTCCTGCCGGTGCGGCACTTCCCCTCTTCCTCGGACTCGGCATGGGGCTCCCATGGGCCTTCTTCGGTGGCGGTGTCGCCACCCTGCCACGCCCAGGAAAATGGATGAACATCATCAAATACGGCTTTGCAGCCGTCTTCATCATCTTTGCCTTCAAGTACGCCCACACGGCGTGGAGCGTCATGCGTCCTGAAAAGGCAGAAGCAGCAACCGATGGCGGCATTCAATGGCTTTCATCGGATACTGAAATGAAAACAAATTACGCGAAAAACCCCAAACCGGTTCTCTTGTATCTCACAGCCGATTGGTGTACGGCCTGCCGCAAAATGGCGAGAACGACCTTCCAAGACGAGGCCGTGATCACCGCCATGTCGGGTTACCATGCCGTTAAAGTCGACTGCACCATTTTTAATGACCCTGAAATCAAAGCGCTCATGACCAAGCTCGGCGCTCGCGGCCTTCCGTTCTACGCAATCTTCGACGGTTTACCAGACTGATTCGCTGCCGGAGGTGAAGCGAACATTGCCATTCCCAAGATAGAGGGACAGGGCAAAAGCGGTGAGGACGCATGCGCCCGCACCCCCAGACGCTGGACGAAATCCTTGCGTTTCGGATCGGCCTGTTCGTTAATTCGTTCGACCGGCTCATCATAGGCCGCTAGAACTTCGTAAGCCTCTGCATTCATAGGTTTGCTTTAGTTTTTTAGAGCTCATGCTTCAATCGTTGATTGATTGATATTTAAAAACTTTATTGAGATTTGTTAGCTTCATTCTAACAAGCCGAACGCAACGCATCAGAAAAAACCAGCAATTCACATGGAACAAAGAGACACTTCGAGAACATGAAATCCAGAACCGAGGTTGTCAAAGAATAGACTGCCGCCTTCAAGCTGCGCCTCCACTTTCTTTCCGTCAATAGCAAGCGATCCCAACGTTCGATCCGATTGCGGTAATACTACCTTTGCCGTCATCGTGGCAGGAATGTTTATCTTCAATACAAAAGGACGGTCGTCATCATGCGCTATGGAAATTTCAATAGGCCCACGAGGAGTCGGCACGGTGCCTGATACCCGTCTTAGTGCACCGGGCTGAGGATGAATAAGAACTTTGGCGAAGCCGGGCTCAATTGGACGGACGCCTAGGAGAAAGCGCGGAATGATGTTAGCGGGTACGGCACCCCAGGCGTGATTCCAGTCAAGATTGTTTTTGTACTTCCAGTCCCAGGCCTCCATCGTCATTGTCGAGCCCGCCTGTATCATATTCCACCAACTCCGATCGTGTTGAGCGGTCATGAGTTCTAACGCATAGCAATCCTGTCCGTTGAGGTACAAGGCCTCCAACAAATACTGCGCCCCATAAACACTACAGGCCATACCGCGAGATTTCACAAATTTAACCACAGATGGGCAACGATCCTTCGGCACTAAATCAAAAGCGAGCATGAACATGTTGCTATGAAGAGAGGCGTGTTGCGATCCTTCTCCGTCGATATAGATGCCCCTGGCTTGATCAAACAGCAGCTTGTTGATCGTATGCTTGACTAGGTTGGCCTGCTTAGAAAAACGGGCTGCATCTTCTGTTTTTCCTAGAACTTGTGCAATTCGCGACATCAAGTTCAACGCGTGATAGTGGAATGCGTTAACCACCGTATTGACCGGAAGCATCTCATGATTGTCGCGCTCGCCCTGGCCACCTTGTGAAAAGGAGCCCGGTGGCCAGTCAACAAGATCCTTGAGACCACTCGTGAAAATAGAGTCAGGCTTATGAAGATGAAGCCCTTCTTCGAACGTCCGCGTGCACAGCTCGGACGCCGTGCTGATCAGCCCGTCCTCACGTGCGAGATCGATCAATGTCTTGGCGCATAGATCGTCATAAAACGTCTCAATTGAGCGAGTTTCCCCAGTATACAAGTAGTCCGCCCAAGCCATCATAACCGAATGCAGATGCCATTCTGTAGGCCAAGTCGGATGCTGGATCAGGTACTCATGTGTGAAGCGAGCGAAGGCATATTCACTGTCGACGCAATAATGCCCCAATTGATTGATGTATGCATCGCCCTCGTAGGGAATACGTTCACGGAAATATAGTCGCAGATACAACACCCTCTTTCTCTACTCATTTGATTTAAAAAGATGTAAGATCATCTGATTCAGCAACGAATCAAACCCCATGCGCAAACATGGAAAAAAGGAGCTTATATGCACGAGAATTTACAACAAATCCTGGGAACAGACAAGCGAAATCCATCTTTCACGGGTAATCGTTCAGTGACGGGGGGTGCATTCACGATTCATTGACCGGTCATCAACGGCTACAGGTTTTTCTC
>CAZUAY010000135.1:0-10689 GCA_964618405.1 uncultured Lentisphaerales bacterium | reverse complement strand
GATCGCTGAGATCGAAACGGATGACGGCGATGTGGTGCTCCTTCTTTCTCAGACCCCGAACGGCACGGTGATCGTCGTGCAGTAATCCGCAGCGGCAGCGGCTTGCACGCCCTCGAAAGAAAACACTTAGTCTCCACACTTAGTCTTTTACATTTACCGATTCCGACCCCGACGCAGAGGGGAGCCAAGAGCAGATGGATCGCCTTGGCTCCAGATGACGGCTTTTATAGCCGCGCCTGAGTACCCTGTAGTCCTTCGGCGGCGGAGCGAAAATCATTCAGAAACTAGGCGGAACCAAGAGGACGGAATCTCCGCGGCAAGGGATTGCTCCTCCCTCTGGCCGCCTGGATGGCGCACGCGGATGACATTGATACCCCAGGGCTGATCCTCGCTGGGGCCCACCGCGCCAAAATCGGTCGTGGGGATCGCCATCTCGATATCCCAACCTTGATCGGTCTTCTCGACGTGTACGGTCACACCCGGCGTCCAAAACTCATGCAGCGCGTACTGGTTCATCAACTCCAGGTCCGTAGCCTTGTCGAACGGGATGCCGCGCAGGTTGGATGCGATGGTAAACCAGCTTCGCAGGGGTGTGTTGAGATCCACGCGCACATGATCGTCCTGCAAGATTGAGCTGCGGTCCGGCGTTTGCGTGTTCGCCTTGATGGCGTCGGGGTTCTCCTCGCACAGTTTCATCGCCACCAGAACCTTCTGCTTGTTCCGAGTCACGCCCACGTTGAAGCGGGTCTGGTTGCTTGCCTCGACGTCCTGCCCGTCGCGGGTCTTCAAGACGACCCAGTCGCCTGCGTACTTGGAGAAGTCGCCGTCCGCCGCGGCGTGATCGTCCAGCGCTTGCGTCCGGAGGAAGGGGCCGGTCGGGAAACGATCCGCAAACACCGTCTTCAGCCCCGCATAACCTTCCAACAAATCGTCCACATGCTTGCGGTAGACGGTTCCCTCCGCGGTTTTTGCACGGGCTGCATCCAGCAAGCTGAAATAGGTGTCCAGGTCCTCCGGCTTCAAGAAGCCGTCGACTCGCGACACGGAGCGCGAGCCCTGGCGCATCCAGATTTCCTCGGCCCGGTTGTGAAAGGCCTTCATCTCTTCGCGGGCCGGCCCGAACCACAGGGCGTAATACTCGTCCAGTAGGGCGTCCAGGTCGAGTTGCGGATTCCACATGAGCTGGCTGTTGATATACATCATGAGGTGGCGGATCGGCATCTCGTCCTGCCGCCGGATGCCGTCCTTGTCCGGTTTCAGCGGCACGGTTTCCATGAAGAACCCATTGAAGTAGTTCACCTGGTCCTGGCGCACCTCTTGCAATCGGCGCATGAAGAACTCGGGGTAGCGTGGCGACTCCTTGTGCCAGTAGTCCATCCACCACTCCCATTGCTGGGACTTGCCGGAGGGCTTGAAGGCCGCGAATTTCTCCCGCGTCCTTTGCCGGTACTGCTGCAGCACCGTGTCCACCACGTAGGCATTGCCCGGCGAGAGCGCTTCCATCCGCACCAGGAGGTTGTCCGGCGTGTTCGCCGGGTCGATGTTCGTCGGCAGGAGGTCCGCATAGACCGTCCACCAGACCAGATACCGGTCGGGGTGCGTTTTCTTGAGTTCCTTCGCGATCGCGACTTGAAGGTCCCAGAGAATGTCGACATACGCCTGCTGGCGGCTCATACCCTCCTTGCGATACGCCCTTTCCTCTTGGTAGTCGAGCGGATAGCCGGCGTCTTCATCTTTGGATTCGTCCGGCGCGCCCACGGTGAGTTGGCGCAGCGAGGGGGCGGCATCAAAGGTGATCTGGGCCCAGCGGGTGCATGCCTGGATGAATTCGGGATGGGTGTAGCGCGGAATCGCGCCCGCGCTTCCCTTGACGATCGGAATAAAGCGTCCCTCCCGGTCGCGCGCAAACCACTCGGGATGCTCCGCCATCAGGTTGGTCCCGAGAAAACTGTACATCGTGTGGTTGATCCACGCGCCGACATGCGAACCCACCTTCAATCGGCGAAGCCACAGATTGCCTTCCTTGTCGCTCCGGTCGAAGTGGCACCAAACGCGCCGTTCGAAAGCGGCCGTACGGGTCTCCCGTCCCTCGGTCAGAACGATGTCCCTGCGTTCGGGGACAAGGGTGCCGTCCTCGGTGTAGGGTGCATAAAACCGCACGCCGAGACGCTCCAGCAGGGCGCTTACCGCATGCCACGCACCCACGTCATCCCCCACGAAGATTCCCAGCGCGTCGATGAATCCGTCGCCGCCGTTGCTGCCGCGCCCCGGGGAGTAGCTCGGCCCGAACACCTCGCGGAACGCCGCCAGGCTTTCCGCGGAGTATTCCAGCGGCGGATAGAACTGATCCGCCCCGGCGAGCACGACATAATCCTGCGCCACCAGGATCTCGTACCCGGATCCCTTGAACTCCGGCAGGCGGTAACCAAGCTTGGCGGTGTGTTCGCTTTCGCCCACGAAGATCGGATGGAGGGTTGCGCCGCTCGGGGCGTGGACGATGTTGAGCCGGGCGCCCGAAATCTTCTCGAGGTATCCCTGGAGATCCTGGGCCGCGAGCTGAACCCCGTTGTGCGCGTCCCGAGCCACGACGATCTCGGCGCGTGGCTGTCCATCCCGGACGAGGTCCAACCCCCGCGCGGAAGCGGTTGTGGGGAGCAGAGGAAGGATGGACAGGACGGCAGGAAGCATAGCAAGAAGCATGGCGTTTTTCATCAGAGTTTTTCCTTTATTTGGGTGAGCGTGGGAGTATGGGAGTGCGTGGGGATCAAAACACAAGCGTGCCGAGCGTCTGTGGATCGGTGACGGAGGGCGCGTTGCGCCAGAGAATGGATTGCGGCGCCATGCCGGGATTCTTGCGCACGCGGTTCACGTTGAACCCCCAGGTCTCCCCGGTCGCGGGCGCTGCGGCACCCAGTTCGGCGAACGGGATTCGGAACCAGGCCGTCCACTCGCTCTCCTTCGTGTCGGGAACCTGATACGCAAACTCCCAGTTGCCGTTCCACTCCCGGTCCTCTTGCATCCCGTCGGGCTTCTCGCCGGACCATTTCGCATCGTACCGCATGCCGGTCGTGGGGTTGGCGGCCAGCCGGTAAACCGGGCCCTCCGCCCCGGCGCGCAGGCCGATCTCGATGTATTCCTGCTTGAAGACGGCCTCCTCGGTCTGGGCATTCGGAATGCTACTGGGACGTTCGGCCGGCAGGAGAGAATGCACACGGACATACAGAGCGTCCTGGTCGCGCAAGACCGCGAAGGTGGTGCGGATGCGCCGGAACGGCATGTCCCTGTACACGCGCAGAACCTGCCCGGGAGCCTGCTCCCATGCGGGGGAGTTCAGGCTCGGCGCCTCTCCGAGGCTGGCGACTGCAAGGCGCCGTTCTCCGTCCGGGATGCCTTCGCGAATGACCTCCGTGTCCCAGTCGAGGCAGGTCGTATGCCAGCTCTGCTGGTAGGTGGCATACTCCATCGAGGCATGCCGGTATCCATGCCCGCAGAACGGCTGCATTTCCGGCCAGCCCTCCAAGGGCTTGTCTGCGACGGAACGGACCATGGCATGCCATTCCTCGATGGCGTCGAGCAGCGGGTCGAGCAGCGCCTGCGTCGGATGGAACAGCCAGGCGTCGTGGAGGTTGTAGATGCGCGACAAGCCCCGGATGTAGTCGAAGTCGATCCTAATCAGCTTCAGCCGCGCCGTCATGTCCGCGCTGCCGCGGACCTGGCGCTCGGCCGAGGCGAGCAGGCCCTCGGCCGCCGCAAGATATTCCGGCGGATACATGCTCAGGAGGTGCCACTTGTTGTTGCGGTAGGTCGAGCGGCCATACTTGCGGCTCGCAGCGGACCCGTTGACGCCGAAGAAGTCGGAGTAGAGCGCGATCTGCTCGTGCAGTCCATCGAAGAACAGCCGCATGGTCGGTGCTGCGCCGCCGAAGGCGGCCGCGCAGAACTCATCTTGAAGGTCCTTCCAGTCGGCGGAAGGGTCGTCTAGCATGCGGCCATAGACGTAGTAGGCCGGCGCCTGCAGTCCCCGCACCTGGCCGAGGTCGCCGTCGCGCATGGTCCACTGCAGGTTGTGCTCCGCTATGGCCTGCACGATGCCGGCGATGTACTCGGGCGTGCGCTCCGGCATGTACCGGCCGCCCAAGCCGAAGCCCGTGAACGTCTCTTCCAGGCCGCAGAATCCGGCTGGCGCCCGGACGCCTTGCAGGCGGTCGAAGTCGGCCAGTTTGCCGAACTGCAACTGGGGAATGACGTTTTCGGGAAATTCGCGCACCGTGGCGATCGGCGTGTCCTGGTAGTCCCAGAGCACCAGACGCGCTTCGGGATGCGCCTTCCGCAACCCCTGCGCGATCGCGAAGTATGCCTGCCAGAGCTTACCAGACTTGCCGCGCGCCTGCACATCGCCCCAGTTCTCGGCGCGTCTACCGAACAGGCGCACGCAGCCGTCGCAGTTGCAGTAGCAGAGGCGGTAGGCGTCGGGTGGCATAATCATGATCGTCTTCTCGCCGGCCGCGACCCGCTTCGACAAGGCGTCCACCATCAGAGCGATCACGCCGGGCTGCGTCACGCAGTGCTTTTCCTCGCCCGCTTGTGTAGCCGAAACCATTTGCTCGATGGAGCGCTTGCCGTCCGGCATTAGGGCGAAGTATTCCGGGTGGGCTGCGCCCTGTTCGGCGCGCGAAACCGCGTCGCCCCAATGGAGCGTGGAGGCGACGACGTGGCTGAGCTTGGGGAAGAAGTTGTTAGCGATGTGAAAAAACGACTCGTAGTTGCGCCCAGAGCAGGCCTTCAGAAGGGGTGTTTTGCAGACGTCCAACGGGTCCGGCAGCACCACGCGCTTCACCGGCAGGAACGCAATGCTGCGCGTGTCCAGCCGGAGGGAGCCATCGGCCGCAACCCCGCCCGGTTCCGGGGCGTTGCTGAGGAAGAGAAAACGCACCCCTACATGCTCGCGGAGGAAGTCGCAGGCGCCCTTGACCGTCCCGAGCAGCGCCAACGGGGTCTTGAGCGGATCCTTCTTGTCGTTTCCGGCGATAAGGAAGTCTTTGCCCACGACCTTCTGGTAATAGGTCCAGTCGTCGTGCTGTTCAACCTTGATGCCGTTCTTTTTTGCGAACGCGGTCGCGCCCAGGTAGATGCCGGGCTTCGCCGGCGCCCTGGCGGACTCGCGGACGACTGCGACCTCGAATCCGTTCGTGCGGAAGGCCGTTTCCATCAGCTTGGCGGTGGAAAGCAGCCATTGGTCCACCACCTCGTCCACGGCCTTGTCGGGAATCACAATCTGATAATCGCTCTTGCCGTTTTCAGCGAGGACAAGCTCCGCAGCGTTCGTCGCAATCGACGCCAACGCCAACAAACACAGGGGGAGAAGTTTTTTCAACATGATAGTTTCCTTTTTTTAGACATTAAAACACGAGCGTGCCGAGCGTCTTCGGGTCGGTGACAGACGGCGCATCGCGCCAAAGCTGGCACTGCGGGGTGATGCCCGGGTTGATGCGCGTGCGCGCGGCGTTGAACCCCCAGGGCTCTCCGGCCGCGGGCGCCGCGCCACCCAGCTCAGCGAACGGGATCCGGAACCAAGCCGTCCAGATGCGGCCGCCCAAGCTCCAAGGACCTTTTTCCCCGGTCGTCCGGAAGGCGAACTCCCATTTGCCATTCCAGGCCACGTCCTCCGCCGGCTTACCTTGCGCGTCGCGTGTCCATATTGCATCGTAGCGCGCACCATCCGTCGGATTGACGGCCAAGCGGTAGATCGCGCCGCCCGCCTCGGGCTGAAGGCCCAGCTCGACATGCTCCTGCTTGAAGACATCACCTTCCGCTTTGGCTTCCGGGATATTCTCCGGGTGCTCGCCAGGATTCAGGGAGTCCACACGAATATAGAGGTGATCGCGATCGCGGAGCACCTTGAGCGTTGTCCGTGCCGAAAGAAACGGCATGTCGCCACGGATCCGGAACACTTGTTCGGGCGCCTGGTCCCAGGCATCGGCGTCGATTCCCGGCGCTTCCGCGACGACCGGCACCGAAAGGCGGTGCTCGTTTTCAAGGATGCCGCCGCGGATGGCCTCCGTATCCCAGTTCACGCACGTCTCGGCCCACAGTTGCTGGTAACTCCTTCCCATCAATGCCGCATGGTTGTAGCCATGATTATTAAAGGCCCACATTTCCGGCCAGCCGTCGATCGGCCCTTGAACCGCCAGGCGGATTCGTGCGCGCCACGCATCAATCGCATCCAGCAGCGGATTCAGGAATTCCGGCGAGGGGTTGAGGAGCCAGGCGCTGTGCAGATGGTAGATGCGCGACAGATCGCTGAGATAATCGAAGTCGATCCGCAAGAGGCGCAACCTCGCCTGCACGTCCGGATCTTTCGTCCGCCGTTCGGCCGAAGCGAGCAGGGCTTCCGCAGCCGCGCAGTACTCGGGCGGATACATGCTCATCACATGCCACTTGTTGCCACGATAGGTGGAGCGGCCATACTTACGATTCCAGCAGGGCATTTGGATGCCGAAGAAGTCGGAGTAGAGCGCGATCTGCTCGTGCAACTGATCGTAGAACTGCGTCAGGGTTGGCGCAACGTCGCCAAAGGCGGCCGTACAGAACTCTTCTTGAAGGTCCTTCCAGTCGGCGGTGGGATCGTCCAGCATGCGGCCGTAGACGTAATAAGCCGGGGCCTGCAACCCGCGCACATTGCCGATCGCGCCGTCGCGCGTGGTCCACTGCATGTTGCAGCGCGCCATGGACTGTACGAGCCCAGCGATGTACTCGGGCGTGCGCTCCGGCAGGTATCGCCCCCCCACTCCAAATCCAGTGAAGGTCTCCTCCAGACCACAGATCCCCGCGGGAATCCGAATGCCCTCCAGCCGATCAAAATCGGCCTGCTTGCCGAATTGCAGTTTGGGTATGATGTTCTCCGGAAATTCTGAGATCGCAGTGATTGGAGTATCCTGGTAGTCCCAGAGCACGATCCGCGCCTCAGGGTACTTCTGACGCACGCGTTCCGCAATCGCAAAGTACGCCTGCCAGAGCTTGCCAGACTTGCCGCGCTCCCGAACCTGCTGCCAGCCCTCGGCCTTCATCCCCTCGAAAAGCTGCATGCACGTATCGCAATTGCACCAGCAGAGGTAGTAGCCGTCCGGCGGCATGATCATGATCGTCTTCTCGCCTTTCAAGATTAGCTCCTCAATGCCTCGCGCCATCAGGTCCTGGACCTCGGGATGCGTCGGGCAGTGCTGTTCCTCGCCAATCGAGCCCGTTACCGGACGTTCGCAGAAGCGTTTCCCGTCCGGCAGCAGCGCGAAGTACTCCGGGTGACTGGCGGCGTATTTGGCGCGCGGGATGATTTTCTCCCAATGAACGGTACTTCCCTGAATGGAACTGAGCAGCGGGAAGAAATTATTCGCGATGTAATAAAATGTCTCGTGAGTGCCATCGGCGCAAGCGCGCATCATTGGCGTCTTCTGTAGGTCGAGATCCGTCGGCACCGCAATGCGCGGTACGGACAGGAAGGCCATGCTACGCGTGTCGATCGCCAAGCTGCCATTTTCGTCCGGAGCGCCGCCGCTCGGGGCAAGTCGATCCTGAGCCATGTTGATGAATAAAAAGCGCACTCCGACATGCTCGCGAAGGAAGTCGCAGACGCCCTTGACCGTCCCGAGCAGCGCCAACGGCGTTTGTGTTCCCCTGATGGTCTTGAGCGGATCCTTCTTGTCGTTTCCAGCAATGATGAGATCCTTGCCGACGACCTTCTGGTAATAGGTCCAGTCGTCGTGCTGTTCGACCTTGATGCCGTTCTTTTTTGCGAACGCGGTCGCGCCCAGGTAGATGCCGGGCTTCGCCGGCGCCTTGGCGGACTCGCGGACGACTGCGACCTCGAATCCGTTTGTCTGGAACGCTGCCTCCATCAGTTTGGCCGTCATCAACAGCCAGTTGTCCACCACCTCGTCCGCAGCCTCATCGGAAATCACAATCTGATAATCGGTGGCGCCGTTTTCAGCGATGACGAGATCTGCCGCGTGCGCCGCACCCGACATCAACGCCAACAAACACAGGGGGAGAAGTTTTTTCAACATGGTCGTTTCCTTTCTTGTACTGTTCAAGGTTGTTCTTGCAGCGGGATCACCGCACCAGGATCACCGTGCCGCGTAGCAGGGTTTCGTAACAGCCCATGTCGACCACACCATGATGATCGACGCGCATGCTGCCGTCCAGGTCCGTCGCATTGGCCATCCAGGGCAGGTTCAAACCCGCATCCACGCAGGGGGATGCGGGGCGCAGCCGGAAGTTGCCGACGGACGCATTGACGAACTGTGGGTCGTTAGTGAAGTTGCCCGAACCGGCGACGATGTAGTTCGTCGCGCTGACGCAGGAATTCGAGACGACCAAAGTTCCGCCATTTCCAGCGAACAGAGTGGTGGCAGTGTTGCCGTAGGCGACCGTGTTCAGCACGCGGAACGTACCCTTCAAAGAGCCGTCCGCGCCGAGGGCACGACCGTAATTGCCCACGATCGTGCAGTTCTGGACGTCGGCGATGGCCAACGAGTCCACCCCCACGCCGGCGCCCCTGTCCGTGGTTCCGGGCGCGTTGCCCTGGAGCAGGCAGTTTCGCAGGGTGGCGCCGTAGCCGTGAGGAGTGCTGGGATAGGAGACCCAGACGCCGCCACCGCCCCAGCCGTGCGTGCTGACTAGGCCCAGTGCGTACCCATTCCCGAGCAGGTTGCTGACGACCTGGCAGTTGGCGATCAGTGCGCTGCCGGAGGCATGCACGCCGCCGCCGGCCGACCAGTAGCGGGAACAGTCGTTGAAGGCGATGCGGCTGTTGCGCAGAACGGCCTGATCAGCCAGCTTGACGCCACCGCCACCGATCCACGGCCCGCCCTCAAAGGAACAGAGATTTCCGAGGATCTCGCAGTCGGCGATGAGGCTGTCGGGGCCAGTGGCATAAACGCCGCCGCCGTTGCCGTTCGTGGCGATGTTACCGGTGACGATACAATTCTGCAAGCGTCCCGCAACCATGTATACGCCGCCGCCATGCCCGATTCTGTAGCCGTTGGTGATGGTCAGGCCGTCGAGCGTCGACTCGCGGTAAGGCAGGGAGAAGCAGCGGTCAACCGCGTTGCCGTCGATGATGGTATTCGCTGGATCAATAACACCGTCATTGAAGCTGCGGATCGTGCGCAGTTGCACATCGATTCCGCCGCTTAAGGTGTAAACGCCTGTTTTAACAAGGATTGTCGAGCCATCCGGTGCCGATTGGACGACGTCTTGCAGGTTGCTGGCCGCGGCGGCCCAGGAGGTGTAATCTCCCGTTGGGCTGGGTGTCTGGCCATCCTGCGCAACGTAGTAGATCGGCGCCGCGGCAGCAGTCGTTTCATAGGCGCCAACGTCGGCAAGTCCGTTAGGGCCGAGGCGCGCGTTGCCGTTCAAATCCTCGGCTGTGCTCATCCAGGGCAGGGTCAGGCCTTGGTCCACACCGACGGACCAGGGTAACAGACGAAAGTCGCCGTTCGCGCGGTTCTGGAATGCCGGCGTGTCGATGAAGTTGCCCGAGCCGGCGGTTATGACGAAGTTCGTGGCTGTCAGGCAGCAATTCGAGACAACCAGTGTGTCGGAGGCATTCGCTTTGTAAACGGCATCCCACGTGTTGAAAAACGAGATGGTGTTGCAAATCTGTAAGTTGCTGCCTGAGTACATGCCTATCCCGCGACCGAAGTTTTCGACGACCGTGCAGTTTTCGATGATGGCCTTGCCATTTCCGCAGATGCCTGCAGCCCCATTTTGGCGGCCATCGTCGTTGCCCTTGATCAGGCAGTTGCGCAAGGTGCTGGTCGAGGATGCACGCACCCAGACGCCGCCACCGGTATAGCCGTCGAGAGCCGTGTTGCTGATGATCGTGCAGTTGAAGATGTTGCCGCCCGAGGTGTGGATGCCGCCCCCGCTAGTCCAGTAGATCGGGCTTCGGTTGTTCCGGATGTTGCTGTTCCAGATCGTGGCGCCAGTGGCGATCTTCACGCCACCGCCGCCCGTGTCCCAGCTCCCCCCATAGGTCACGTTGGCGAGGATGTCGCAGTTCGTGACAACGCTGCTAGCACCGGTCAGATAGACACCGCCGCCGCCGCCCGTGCCGTTGTTGGTGGAGACGTTGCCGGTCACCAGGCAGTTGCGCAGCGTGCCGGAACTGATGGACACCCCGCCGCCGTTGTCGGCGGAGACGCAGCCGTTGGTGATCGTGAAGCCTTCCACCAGGGCGCCGGCGTGGGTCAGGCGGAAAACGCGATTGGTGGAGAGCGGATAGTTGCCCCGGATGATCGTCCCGTCACGGTCCAGGTTTCCGTTGTTGAAGCTACGTACCGCCAGGCCTTTAGCGACCAGGATCTCAGCCCCGACCGTATAGATGCCGTTGCTCACCCACACGGTGTCGCCGCCCACGGCCAGGGCGACCGCGTCGGCGATGTTGCTGGCGGCCGCGCCCCAGGATTTGTAATCGCCGGGCGTTTGTCCGCCCTGAGCGACATAGTAATCGGTGCCTCGCGTTGACGGGCAAACCAGCACAAAACCGAACAGGCAAACGGCGACCTTAAATCGCATGAACAGGATCGTATGCATTGCGCCTCCTTCATGAACAGGATCGTATGCATTGCGCCTCCTTCAAGGGTAACCTCGCTTCGCTCGGTGACTTCTTCGAAGGATGGTTTGCAAAGT
>CAZUAY010000134.1:0-10745 GCA_964618405.1 uncultured Lentisphaerales bacterium | reverse complement strand
TGGTGCCTCTGAGCAAATCCAAACGGACAGGTCAACGGAACGAGGATGCGCCCCTCCCATTTGAATACTTTACAAGACGCTTTTCAAAAGGTAAAATGATTCTCATGAAACCGAAAAAAAACACACAGAATTCAACACGTCCCTATTCGAGCCTTTTGCTGGATGGCGACGATCGCGCTGCGGCGCGTGCGATGCTGTATCCGACCGGCTTCAAGCCTGCGGACTTCAGAAAGCCTGTCATCGGCATCGCCTCGACATGGAGTAATGTCACACCCTGCAATATGCACATCGACAAGCTCGCGCTCGAAGCCGAAGCAGGCGCGAACGCGGCGGGTGGCAAGGCCATCATTTTCAACACGATCACCGTTTCCGATGGAATTTCGATGGGCAGCGAAGGCATGAAGTATTCGCTTGTCTCACGAGAAGTTATCGCGGACTCTATTGAAACCGTGGTCGGTTGCGCGGGCATGGATGGCTTCATCGCCATTGGTGGCTGCGACAAAAATATGCCGGGCTCCTTGATCGCCATGGCGCGACTCAATCGCCCGTCTGTTTTCGTCTACGGTGGAACGATTCTTCCGGGTTGTACGAAAAAAGACCCTCGCAAACTTGACATCGTTTCTGTGTTTGAGGCCATCGGCGCACACGCGGCAGGTACGATCACTGACAAGCGGCTTCAGACCATTGAGCGCTGCGCCATCCCGGGGCCTGGTTCGTGCGGAGGGATGTATACGGCGAACACGATGGCATCGGCGATTGAAGCGCTGGGGCTCAGTTTGCCGAACAGCTCTGCGCAGAACGCAGTTTCGGCGGAAAAAGTGGACGACTGTCGTCGAGCGGGTGCTTGCGTGATTGCTATGCTCAAGAGCGGACTTCGCCCACTCGACATTCTCACAAAGCGTGCCTTCGAAAATGCCATCACGGTTGTCATTGCGCTTGGTGGTTCCACCAATGCGGTGTTGCACTTGCTGGCTATCGCGCACGCCGCCAAAGTCAAATTGACGCTGGATGATTTCACCCGCATTGGCAAAAAGGTTCCGGTGCTCGCCGATCTCAAGCCGAGCGGAAAATATCTCATGTCGGAACTCGTCGCCATCGGCGGCATTCGCCCGCTGATGAAGATCCTGCTCGATAACGGCCTGCTGCACGGTGAGTGCCTGACGGTTACCGGACAGACGATGGCGCAAACGCTCGCGGATGTTGTTCCCTACCCAGTGGATCAAGATATTATCCGCCCCATCTCCAACCCCATTAAAGCGAAGAGCCATCTCGTCATCCTGCGCGGCAACCTTGCGCCTGATGGTGCCGTTGCTAAGCTCACGGGCAAGGAAGGCACGCATTTTGACGGCAAGGCGATTGTCTTCAATGGCGAAGAAGCCGCTATGAAAGCGATCCTCGCAGGCAAGGTGAAGAAGGGGCATGTCGTGGTCATTCGCTACGAAGGCCCGAAGGGCGGCCCCGGCATGCGTGAGATGCTTTCTCCGACATCCGCCATCATTGGCGAGGGCCTTGGGCAGGATGTGGCGCTTATCACCGATGGTCGATTCTCCGGTGGCAGTCACGGTTTCGTGGTCGGGCATATCACGCCCGAAGCCTTTTTGGGCGGTCTCATTGCCCTGGTGAAAAATGGCGACCCGATTACGATTGACGCAGAAAATCACGAGATCAATCTCGGTGTTTCTGCGGCAGAACTCAAGCGACGGCGAGCCGATTGGAAAGCGCCGAAACCGCGCTACACACGCGGTGCGCTTGCAAAATATGCACACACGGTCTCCTCGGCTTCTCTCGGCGCTGTGACGGACTTGAACTTATAGTAAACGCGGCGTCCTCGCCGCGGTTTCACTGAGATAGTAGACGCGACGTCCTCGCCGCGTTTTTATTGAGAAGGATTGCGAATCATGGCTAAATTATTTGAACAATTGACGGTACGCAGTGTTGAATTTCGTAACCGTATTTGGCTTTCGCCGATGTGTCAGTATTCCAGTGTAGACGGCATGCCGTCGGATTGGCATCTGGCGCATTATGGAAGCCGTGCGGTCGGCGGTGCAGGCCTGGTGATGGTTGAAGCCACCGCCGTTGCACCAGAGGGTCGTATTACGCCGGGGGATCTAGGAATTTGGTCTGAGGCGCATACGGCCGCCTTCAAGCGCATCGCTCAGTTTATCAAAAGCCAAGGTGCTGTCGCGGGGATTCAATTGGCGCACGCTGGACGCAAAGCGTCCAGCGCGAAGCCATGGGACGGCGGCAAATATCTGTCCCCAGAGAAAGGTGGATGGCAAAACATTGCGCCTAGTGCGATACCGTTTGCTGCGGATTATCCACCGCCTCACGCGATGACCCACGATGATATCGCACAAGCAATCAACGCCTT
This sequence comes from uncultured Lentisphaerales bacterium, assembly GCA_964618405.1. Classification (GTDB taxonomy): domain Bacteria; phylum Verrucomicrobiota; class Kiritimatiellia; order RFP12; family UBA3636; genus JBBQIY01. Next base: position 8,374 of record CAZUAY010000134.1, on the reverse strand, counting down.
TCGCGCGGCGGCTCAGCGAAGCGTCGAAGCCGGCTTCGAAGTCGTCGAGGTTCACACGGCACACGGCTATTTGTGTCATGAATTTTTGTCACCACTCTCTAATAAGCGCGATGATGAATTCGGCGGTAGTCTCGAAAATCGATTACGTTTTCCGCTGCTCATTGCGCAAACGGTTCGTGAGACCGTGCCGTCGCATCTCCCTGTGTTTACCCGTATTTCGGCCACCGACTGGACGCCTGGCGGCTGGGATTTGGAACAATCAATTGCGTTTTGCAAGGGATTGAAAAAACTTGGGATAGACCTGATTGATGTGTCGTCTGGCGGAAATATATGGGACGCACAAGTACCCATGGCACCCAATTTCCAAGTCCCGTTCGCCCGTGCAATACGGGATCAAGTCGGCATCCCGACGGCAGCCGTGGGCGTGATTACCGAGCCCCTGCAGGCGGAGGCGATCTTGCAAAACGGCGAGGCGGATGCGGTTGTCATCGGCCGCGAATTCCTCCGCAATCCACACTTTGTTTTCCACGCCGCGCAACAATTAGGCGTGAAGACCAACGTGCCAAACCAGTACGCACGAGCGATTCAGATTTGTTGAACACGCGCAGAAGTCAGGAGTCAGAAGCCTGAAGTCAGAAGTGCTTCGCTAAACAACTCGGAGGAAGTTTGGAGTGCGGTGGCAAGCATAGCGCGACACCGCTTTTGTATTGACGACGCGGTGAAGCAGAGCGGCGTCGCGTGGAATACCCCTTGCCGCCGCACGCCAAAGAATGCGATGCACCTTTCGCCTTTCGCGCAGGTTTCTGGGATCAGCCAACCTGATTTATTTGCGTGTTCAAACGTCGGAAACTCCTTGCGGGGGTTGCGCCAAAACATAGTAGGTGCTGTCTATTAAGGTCATATCTTCACCCTCGCTTGACTCTCCGCAATGGCTTGATTCAGTTTGGTCTCTTCGACCAACTGCGCCTCGAACTCCGCCTTCAGACTCGTAAAGCGTTCCGTAAAATCGAAATCGTCCTCTTCGTCCGCAAGTCCAACATAACGCCCGGGCGGAAGCACATAGCCGAGTGCTTGGACGCGTTCAATGCTGGCGGAACTGCAGAAGCCTTGGATGTCTTCGTAGCCGTCCCCGGCTCCCTCACCCTAGCCCTCTCCCACGTGGAGAGGGTTCTGGGCATTCCGCCGCATCGATATTCTTACGAAGCTTGTCGGCCGCCTTCCAAAGCTCTTTCTCGATAGGCCCCTTATGTTGGTACGCCCTAATTCTATCGCTCCTGCGAAAATTTACTCGAATCCTGAATTGCTATCATGCTACAATCGCCCCATGATTACTCTTGTTGAATTGCCTCCTTTCTTTTCGCACCATATGCTCAACAGCCGGGAACGCCAGCTGTATCTTCTTGTTTTTCTTTTGATGGATACCGACATCACAAGTCTGATCTTCCTGAGTGCTCAACTGGTTCCCTCCCAGAAAAAGATGAGCAAAGGAGAGCAGGAGTCGGAAATTACTCGCTTGGTGAGGCGCTTGGAATCCTGTAAGCTGGTTCGCGTGTTGTATCAACACGTTGTCTGGATCCCAGTTCCGCTGTCCGTTCAGCGCGGACTCTTTGCGAATACTGCCATCCCAGTATTGCGTGAGAAAATTAACAAACAACTTCATAATTCCTATCGCTATGAACAGACCATCCGATGTTTTAGTTTCGGCTTTTCATCTAGCGAAACGCCCTACAGCTCGGTTCAACAAGCCTTGCTCGGGGGCGACCTTGCTTCATGCGAGAAACTCGTCCAGCGACAGGCGCGAAGATGTGTTCCCCATGACTGGCAGCGCTTTGTATCCAACCTGATCCCGCTCATTGTTCAAAACCCGACAGACGTTAGCCCTGAAGTCTTTGTCTATCTTCTTTCGCACATCACGGAATATGTTCTGAGTACGCCCACGCCGACGGCTAGCGCCGCCTGGTCTGAGATATTGAACGCTCAGCTTTTTAAGCGAAAGACAATGTCGACTACGGATTTCTTAAATGCCTGCGCGTGGTATACCTGGACCGGTCAGCCGAAACCTCTTGCCCTACTTCTGGAGCAAACGGATCACCCTATTCTGACGAAAGCCGTCGAAGGCTGTAGCGCCTTACTCGTGGGAGATTTCGACAAAGCCGACAAAGCTTTTTCAAAGGTCTACACGCAAGCGACGGCTTCCCCGAATCGTCGCTTCTATGGACAGAGTTCGAGCGATGTCGATTCTTTTGATATCGAAATTGGGCTTTGCCCAAATTTCTTTTGCCTTTCCTTGCTGGCTGCGATTCGCGTGGGAACTTCGAAAACTCGGATTAATCGCATTCAAGAAAAATTATCCGAGTATTCATCTCAACCCACGTATCTCCTTCGACTAAAATCAGACACGACTCGCTTAAGCCAGCTCGCCAACGAGGGGTTTTGGCCCGAGACGGTCAAGTATCACCCCTGCACAACGCTCCTCAATGGCTTTCTTAACTGCCTTGAGACGCTTTTCCTCGAGGATGACCAGATTGACTCCAGCAGTATCGGACCAGAGAGTATCATGCTCCTAAAAACAGCATACGAATCGGGGCTCGGTTATATCGCGGCTTCATTAATTCCGTGTGTTCGCCGCCTTAATCCTGATCTGCCGGAGGCCGAGGCACTTTGCGAAACGGTTCTGCCTACGCTTTCGATTGCACCTTTATGGGGGAAGAGTCTTTTCGTCTCTGCTTACGAGCGTGCGCTCGGCGAGATGGAAAGCCTACTTCCCAAGATCGATCCGAGCACTGCGGGCGGCACCGCGGCGTCTACTGGGTTTATCAAGTGGTTTATCGAGCTTGACGGACATGATCTAAACGACATCGGCCTTAATCGGTTTGAGGGGAAGTTACTCAAGCGGCTGAAGAGTGGAAAATGGAGTAGTGGCGCACAAATCAAACTTGATAAATTCGTAGAGGGAGAATACGATGCCTTCGTAAGTGAGGCTGACAAGGCCATCAAGGAGGCCTTGTGGTTTTATGAGGCGTATACGCTGACGTATGGCTTGTCTTATGGCGACCGCGATGCGGTTGAGATTTTCCCCGCTTTGGTTGATCATCCCCACGTATACCTTTTCTCTCGCTCGTCTCGCAATGAAGAGCCGATTGGACCGGTTGCGTTTGTTAAAGGCGAAATTTCACTTGAGCTGAAAACGGCTTCCAACGGAGACTTGAGCATTAAAATGCCTGGGAGAGATGGCGACTCAAGTAAAGCGGTGCAGGTTGTGAAAGAACGCGAGAACCACTTTGTCGTTTATAAACGAACCGCCCTCCAGATGAAATTGGCGGACATTGTGGGGCGGTATGGGAAGAAAGGCAAGCTGGTTGTCCCGATGCAATCGGCCTCCCGCTTCCAGAGCCTTTTACCGTCCCTCGCTCGCACGATTGACGTCAAAGGTGATTTTGATACAGAGGCTGTCGATGCGCGTTCTGTCGATGGGGGCGTGCAGTTGCTGCTGCGGGGTCGTTTTGTGGAGGGAAACTTGAGCCTAGATCTGCTCAACCGTCCGGTTCAGGACTTACCGTTTTTTGTCGTGCCAGGGAGCGGTATGCGCAAGACCTTGACACGCCACGAGGAGGAAATGGTGGCTGTCTGTCGCGATCTCGGTGCCGAGCGCCAAGCCCTCGCCGACTTCCTCGCCGCCTGCCCATCGCTACCCAATTGGGCAACCGGCGACTCGCATTGGGAGGTCGAATCGCTCCCCCAGATCCTTGCGGCCCTCGACGAGTGTCATACCCTCGCCGACACCATCCCGATGGAATGGCCCGAAAACGACGGGCTCTCCGTCGTGCGACCGCAATCGGGCAGCAAGTTTTCGATGACTGGCTCTTCCGGCGCCGACTTCTGGCTGGAGATCGGGGGCGATCTGACCTTAGACGACGGACAAGTCCTCGCCTTCGGCGATCTGCTGTCGCAAATCGGTAGCCGCACCGAGGGCTTCGTTCGGCTCAGCGAAACGCGTTATCTGCATCTCACAAAGAAGCTGGCTGCAGAGCTGGAACTGCTCTCGAAAACAGGCGAACTCTCCGCAAATGGCCTGCGGATTCCGCCCTGTGCGTTGCCAGTTCTGGAGTCGCTTTCAGACAGTCCCAACGGTCTCTCCTTCCCTGAATTTGTGCGCGACCGCATCGCTGATTTCCGCAAAGCACTCAAGCAAAAGTTCACCGTGCCAACCTCGCTTACCTGCGAATTACGTCCCTATCAGCGCGAAGGCTTCGCCTGGATGGCGAAACTCGCCGCCTGCGGTCTTGGTGCCTGCCTTGCGGATGACATGGGCCTCGGCAAAACCGTGCAAATGCTCGCCCTGCTCACCCATCGCGGGAAACGCGGACCCTCACTCGTCATCGCACCCACCTCGGTCTCGCGCAACTGGCAGGACGAGGCGGCCAAGTTTGCACCTGCACTCAACGTCACGCTCCTCGTGGACGCGCCAGATCGCGCGGCACTCATCCGCGATGCAGGCCCCTTCGACGTCATCGTTTGCAGCTACGGCATTCTGCTCTTCGAGGAGGAGCTCCTCTCCAGTCGTGAATGGAATGTAGCCGTTCTCGATGAAGCGCAGGCCGTGAAAAACCGACAAGCCAAACGCGCCCGGATTGTGAAACGCCTCCGCTGTTCCATGCGCACCATTTCCACCGGCACACCGGTGGAAAATAATCTCGGAGAACTGTGGAGCCTGTTCGATTTTATCAACCCCGGTCTCCTCGGCACGCATGGTCAATTTGAACGACGCTATTGCAACGCCGATGGCTCTGTCAGTGCGCTGCTGAAGAAGATGACCGCACCCTTCATCCTCCGCCGCCTCAAATCTGAAGTGCTCGAGGACTTGCCACCGAAAACGGAGATTTCGCTCGAGGTCGTCCTCGGCGATGAAGAGCGCGCCCTTTACGAAAGCTGCCGACGCGATGCACTGACGGCTCTGGAGGGCGGCAAAGAAGAAGAGGCGAACCACATCGCGATCCTCGCGCATCTCACGCGTCTGCGCCGCGTGTGTTGCCATCCCTCGCTCGTGTTGCCAAACAGCAAGCTCACCGGACAAAAGGTCGACACCTTCATGGAGCTCGTCGCCGACCTCAAGGCGGCTGGACACCGGGCACTTGTTTTCAGCCAGTTTGTGGACTTTCTTTCCATCGTTCGTACCCGCCTCGATCAGGAATCGTTTACCTACCAGTACCTCGACGGGAGCACCCCACTCAAGCAGCGAACGGAAGCGGTTACTAATTTCCAGCGCGGAGAAGGCGAACTCTTTTTGATCAGTCTGAAAGCTGGCGGAACAGGCCTGAACCTCACGGCTGCGAACTACGTGATTTTACTGGATCCCTGGTGGAATCCTGCCGTTGAAATGCAGGCGGCCGATCGTGCGCACCGCATTGGCCAAAAAAATCCTGTCACCATCTATCGGCTCGTCACAACCAACACTGTTGAAGAACGTGTCATCGAACTGCATTCCCGTAAACAAGCCCTAGCCGACGCCATCCTCGAAGGCGCTGGCAGCACCCGCCTCTCCGCCGTTGATCTCACGAACCTCTTCAAATCCTGAAAGCCTCGCGCTCGTCCTCAGCAGCACGATCCTCGTACTCTCGCTCTCGGAAGACGAGTGCGCGCCAACCTATAAATTGAATCCCATTCGGTTCACCTGATAGTCAGCACTCTTGACCTCGGTATACCTACGAGCAAGGGCCTCGGCGGCCCGCCGTCGCCAGTATGGGGTTTTTGAATTGATGAGTCCTCTGCAGGAGACAAATTTACACTGTTTTTCTGTTCCAACGAGAGGATTTTGTGTTTCTCAAATCCCCTGTTGACATTTTCCATTAGTCGGGTATACACTGTCTCGGTTGTAAGATTTGTGCACTTGAGAAGCGTGTTCGGTTGTATACTTCTGACAGGGACATTTAAACTGGTATGGTTTACATCGGAAATATCATCGGAGAAAATGGCATCGCGCGAGGAAAGGCCGAGGCCTCTAAATTTCTCATTGCAAATCAAGAAAAATCTGACGCATAGCAAGTTTTACGATGGTAAGGGACTTTGCTATTTTTGACTCCCCGTTCGGCAACAAACAACACAAAGGAGAACGACGATGAAGAAACTCACGACAGTCCTTGCGGTGGCTATGTCAGTCGTACTGGTCACTGGATGCGGCAAATCGCCAAAGAACACGGCAAAGGCTTTCACGGAGAACCTGTCCAAGGGAAAAATATCGGAATCCAAGAAGTACGCCACGGAGCAAACCGGCCAGCTTCTGGACATGGCTTCCTCTATGGGCTCGATCCCGATTGAGCCGAACTTCCAATTCCTCCTTGTTGAGCAGTCCATTGATGGCAACAAGGCCGTTGTGAGGTACAAGGAAAAGCCGGACGGAGATGTTGAATCCATGGACCTCGTTAAGATTGACGGTGAATGGAAGGTCCACCTGAAAAAAGATTAATGAGAAAGTCAGCCACACTTTGCGTGATCGCAGTGGCAGTTGTCGTCGGCTGCGGGAAGCCCCAATCGAGCAAGCGTGACGCTAGTCCTCTCGGTACAGTGGTCTCGTCACTTGTGCAGCCTGGAGACCTTGTCTTTCGAGCGGGGAAAGGTCGTTGGTCCGCCTATTTCCGCGACATGTCGCCGAGGGAAAGGCGCTTCTCCCATGTGGGAGTCGTCGCTACAAATGAATCGGGGGCTCTTGTTGTGGTGCATGCTTCGGCAGACGATACAACAGGCATCGGAGCCGTCACTGTGGAACCCGTTGTCACCTTTCTGGGCGTTCACGACGACGTCGCGGTTTTCCGTGTTCTCGCGGAACAGAAGTCCAGGCAGGCAATAGCAGCCATGTGCATTAGCAGGATCGGAGCCCGATTTGATGCACGCTTTGATCTTTCTGACTCCACGGAACTCTACTGCACAGAGTTGGTGCGGCTTGCCGTCAACAGCACGATGGGGAAACAGCTTGTTAGCACAACCACCGTCAAGGGATGGGAGATTGTCGCGGTGGATGACTGTTACTTGGGAACATGGGCGGACAAGGTGTATGACAGCAGGGAGAATGCCGAACCAGGCGGTGGAGAGGTACGGCTGTCCGCTGCGCGGCCAGCAGCCCCTCACCGCTGACGTTCTGCCAAGAGAGAGAGACTGGATTGACATCTCATCCTCTGTATTGTACAATTGTCCACAATTTAAGAGAAGGAATTTGAAATGGATATTGTGGTTGATGCGTCAGTCATTCTTGCCGTCATCGTAGGCGAGCCGGAACGGGATCGAATTGTAGATTTGACAAGCGGACACAATTTGGTCGGCCCCGGTTCCATTCCGTGGGAGATCGGAAACGCTTTCTCGTCAATGCTTAAGCAACATCGCGTCGATCTAGATGAAGTCAGGCAAGGCCTGTCCATTTTTCAATCCATCGCAATTCGATATCTTGCGGTGGATCTGCAAAATGCACTCTCAATCGCCCATTCCACGAATATGTACGCATACGATGCGTACTTCCTTGACTGCGCGGCACGTCATGCCGCGCCATTACTGACTCTGGATCGTTCGCTCCGGCGAGCGGCCGACAAACTTGGGGTTCAAGTTCTGGAGGTATAAATTATGCAAGTCTACACATATTCCGAAGCTCGACAGAAGCTCTCAAGCGTGCTGGACAAGGCCGAAGTGTCCGGTAAGGTTCTAATCCGACGGAAAGACGGGCGTACGTTCGCGCTTGCGCCCGTACGTACAGAGACATCCCCCCTAGATGTGCCCTCAATCGGAGCACGAGTCTCAACCGACGAGCTTGTCGCTATCGTCCGAGAAGAAAGAGGAAGAACAACTGCGTCCACGCGATTTCTGAAAGGCCGTGAACGGCCTTCCGAAAACGCGTGACGCATAACGTTAGCCTTAAAAAATGAAGAAAACAACAATATTGCTTTTTTGTATCTGCATCACTGCACTTCTTGTAGGTTGCTTGAAACATTCAACGCTTGTCATGCTTTCGGAAGCTCCCCTGCCGCTCAGTGATAAACCAACAGTGTTAACGCCCGAACAACCTTTACTTCGCGCGAATAGATCTCTTAGCATTCGCATGCACCTGAAAGAGGCGTGGACACCAGAGCCGCCATGGAAAGACATTCGGCTGCAAGATGATACTGTAGCGACAATCACGGCTGTTCTGGTTTCCGACATCGGAACACATTATTATCCAATGGTAATTGGTGCTGGAGATAGGCAAGCCCTCCGCGCGGCTGCGCCGCGAAAAAACGATGGGATAATTTTTAGCATAAATCGAGGACGAGCAAAGCAAACGGAGCGGGGGTTTTCCACCCCCCGTCGTGTCGGGGACAGGAATGTCCCCGCTCCGTTCTTTACAACCACTGCT
>CAZUAY010000133.1:0-10761 GCA_964618405.1 uncultured Lentisphaerales bacterium | reverse complement strand
TTCTGAAATAGGCGACTATAATGGCGTTCATTTTTTGCATGGTATGGTGCTTCGCAGAAAATGGAAAAATGGATACTTCAGCCTGTCGAACACCCCGCGGAGGCAAGCCGTCAGGCACAGCGTCCCGGGGGTTTTTCAAGAGCCTCCCTCACATAAAATTACCAAAACATGAAAATCGTAATTATAGGCGCCGGAAGCGGCTTCGGAAGCCGCCTGAGTACAGACATCCTCTCCTCTCCCGCTCTAGAACACGCGACGATCGCGTTGTGTGATCTCGACGCTGCGAAGCTGGAAGGAGTCCGAGCGTATGTCCAACACTTCATCGACTACCACAAGCTGCCTGCGCATTGCGTGGCCGACACAGACCGCCACGCGCTGCTTCCGGGCGCAGATAGCGTTGTCACGGCTGTCTCGATCGGCGGCCCAGCGTACTATGGACAGCCCTACACATCTGAAATTTGTATCCCACGCAAATACGGCGTCGACCAGTTCGTTGGCGATACCATCGGCCCAGGCGGCGTCTTTCGTTTCCTACGCACTGCGCACCAGCAGCTCCAGTTCTGTAAGGACATGGAACGGCACTGCCCCGACGCCCTCATGCTGAATTACACCAATCCGATGGCGATGCTGACTTGGATGCACACAAAAGGCTCGTCCATTCGCAATGTCGGGCTATGCCACAGTGTGCAGGGCACCACCAAAAAACTGGCACGCGCACTGGACATCCCCTACGAGGAGGTCTGTTACCTAGTCGCGGGGATCAACCACCAATCGTGGGTGATGCGCTTCACGGCACAGGGTCAGGATCTATATCCCCGTCTACGCGAGGCGATCGAAACCCACTCTGAATTCGAGGGAGATGAGGTAAGGGTCGAACTCATGCGCCAGTTCGGGTATTACGTTACTGAGAGCACGAGACACCTTTCTGAATATCTTCCGTACTTCCGTACGACTCCTGAGCGTCGAGAGCAGTTCAAGTTGATCTCACGCGAAATCGAACTCAATCCGGAAATCAAACATGCCTGGGAAGCCGATTCAGGCGTCGACGAAAAAGGCGACCCCAAGGCGCCGCCGCGGATCCGTTCACACGAATACGCTTCCTCAATTATCGAGGCGCTCGAAACCGACGTGCCGTTCTGCTTCAACGGCAATGTCATGAACACGGGGCTAATCGACAACCTCCCAAACGAGTGCTGTGTTGAAGTCCCCTGCGTGGCGAACCGCCAAGGCGTACAGGCCTGCCACGTCGGTCGAATCCCGACCCAATGCGCGGCATTAAATCGCACCAACATCAACGTGCAGGAGCTGGCCGTCGAGGCCGTTTTAAACCTCGACCGTGAGGCTGCCTTTCACGCCGTCGCGCTGGATCCCTTGACTGCGGCAGTCCTGCCGCTCGACAAGATTCGCGCAATGTTCGATGAACTCTGGGAGGCGGAAGGCTCGCTGTTGGCCGCCTGGGACGCATAGTCACACACAATACACCACACACCAAAAACTAAACTATGGCAATCCGAATTACGCTAGGAGAAGAAACGCTGGTGACGCGCGAAGGCGTCCGCGAACCGCAATTGCTGAGACTCGCAAGCGGCGATCTGGTGCTGATGTACCATGTTCAGGCCGATACGCATTTCGCGAAACGGCAGGGACTGCGCTCCAGCGATGGTGGCCACACCTGGAGCCCCGAACCCCGCCGCGCCCATCGCGAACAAGCCATCGGCCAAGGCACCGACGGACTGGTACTGGCAACGGACATTTACACTTTCGAACGCAAGCCGGGCGAATACGCAGGTTCCTTTTTCCGCTCGACCGACGGTGGTCAGGCGTTCACAGGTCCCCACGCCTTGCGGGTGCGCGTCAACCGCGTCGCCGCCCGCCCCTATCCCGCTGATCCCACGCAGTATCCGCCGGACGACCATGTTTTGCGTGCATTTTATCAGCCAGTGCCGGACTACTATACCCCGACGCTTGCCGAGAGCAAGCTACGTTGGGGCCCTATTTTCTGGCGCGATCTGGTTGAACATCAAGGGCGCTGGCTGGCACCTATGCAAGTTCATTATCATGGTGATCGGTTTTATCGAACCATTCTTGTCGCTTCGGAGGACAAGGGCGAAACGTGGGATTATGTCAGCGAAATTGCTGAATTTCGCGACCAGACCAGTCTGCCAGGAGATGGATTCTGCGAACCGGCCCTGATTGCGTTGGCGGATGGCAGTCTGCTGTGCGTGCTACGTCGCGGTGGGGCTCTGCCGCTGGGACAAACCCGATCGCTGGACGGAGGCCGCACGTGGAGCGTTCCGGAGTTGTTGCCGGGGCATGGCGTCGATCCAGGCCTTTTGCTGATGAGCAACGGCATTCTGGCCTGCACCTACGGGCGGCCGGGACTGCATCTGATGTTCAGCCCCGACGGGCGCGGCGAAGCGTGGGGTTATCGCACCGTCATCGGCGAATGGCCATCCTCTTGTTACATGGGGATTGCCGAGGTGGCACCGGGCGAGTTACTGCTGATCTATGACCGCTGCGAAGCCGCAGGTCAAGGGCGCATCCCGGACAAGTGTTGGATCGGATCCCGCCGGATCTGGGTAGAACGGGATTAATCTCCAGGCGCAACACTCTTCTAAAGAGGTGTCGCGCTGGAAACTTAACCACGGATAACAAAGCCGGCCCACGGATGGAGATGCTTATGCTCCACTGTACGCATCGTTTTTCACGCGGTAGCTCCGCCTTGCGCTCTTTGCTTACTCCTTTGCGCCCCTAGTAGCGGTAAAATCCACGCTCAGTAGCAATAGGGTTTTCTGGGTGCGGTGTTTAAGACACAAATTAGAATTTCATGCTAGATCAGATGTAGACAAAACTAATGGTCAGTGCTAAAGTTCCCTCTGTTTTGGGCGTGGCAGGGTGTCACGTAAAAACGAGTCTAATAGGATGAATCGGCATCTGTGCCGAAAAGGAGAGCAAAATGATACAAAAGCAGAAAATCATGTCAATCGGTGCCCATGCAGATGATGTTGAAGTCGGCACAGGTGGAACGCTGGCAAAGTTCAAGGACCAGCACTACGAAATCGTCTATATTATGTCCACCAACAACATGTCGGGCAACGTCAGTGAATTGCAGCCGGATGGCTCGATGAAGCGCTGGCTGGAAGGCACGGTTCCGATGATGGCACGCAGAAAGCGTGAGTGCGACGCCGCCGCCGCGCTTCTGGGAACCACACCAATTCACCTCGATCACCCACAACGGCATTACACGGGTAGCAACGATCAACAGGTAGAATTGCGCTACGGCTGCAAACTTCCTGCAGGGGTTCCGGAGAATGTTCCCTCGATTCTGACTGCATACGAAGACGCAGCCAGCCGTAAACGGCTGGTCGATTTGATCCTTGAGCACAATCCAGCCTGTATTTTTTCTCATGGAATCGTCACCACCAACATTGAGCACTTTGCCACTGCCCTCCTCGTGACAAAGTGCTACTGGGAAGCTGTTGAGGCCGGATACAAGGGTGCCTACTTGCAATGGCGTGAGGATCATTCCTCGCTTGGCTTGCGCAATTCGCAATGGGACACCTATATCGACATCTCCGATTACCTGGAAAAGAAGATGGAACTGCTTGGGAAACATGCCTGCCAGATGCCGACGGCTCACTACCCGGATCACGGTCACAAGCTCAGAGTCATGAAAAACGGCGTTGCGTGCGGCTGCAAGGCGGCGGAAACATTCACCTGGGTGAGCCATGATCGCCACCCCGACCTCGACAGCAGACTCGCCTGCTACAGTCCGCTTCTCGCAGAATTGAATCAGCATACGAAGGTTTAGTCGGCGTGCTGAAGTTCCCCTTGTTTTTGCGTGATCATGCGTTACGCAAAAACAAGGTTTAAATAAATCAAAACAATATCGATGCAGAAAAAGGAAAAAATATAATGCAGAAACAAAAAATCATGTCTATCGGTGCCCATGCTGATGATATCGAAATTGGCACAGGCGGAACACTGGCCAAGTTCAAGGATCAACGCTACGAGATTGTCTATATTATGTCCACAAACAACATGTCGGGCGGCGTCAATGAATTGCAGCCAGATGGTTCAATCAAACACTCGGTGGAAGGCACCGTCCCGATGATGGCACGCAGGAAGCGCGAGTGCGCTAATTCAGCCGCTCTGCTGGGAACCACACCGATTCACCTCGATCACCCACAGCGGCATTACACAGGTGATCATAACCAACAGGTAGAATTGCGCTATGGCTGCAAACTTCCTGCAGGGGTTCAGGAGAACGTCCCCACGATTTTGACTGCATACGAAGACGCCGCCAGCCGTAAACGGCTGGTGGATTTAATTCTCGAACATGATCCTGTCTGTATCTTCTCTCATGGAATAATTTCAGCCAGCATTGAACACTGCGCAACGGCCATACTGGTGACGAAGTGTTACTGGGAGGCTGTTGAAGCTGGATTCAAGGGCGCCTACTTACAATGGAATGAAGATCATACGGCGTTCGGCGTGCGCAACTCGCAATGGGACACCCATGTCGACATATCGAATTACCTTGACAAAAAGATGGAACTGATTGGGAAGCATGCCTGCCAGATGCCGACAGCACATGACCCAAACCATGGCCACAAGCTCAGAGCATTGAAGAATGGCGTTGCCTGCGGCTGCACCGCAGCAGAAATATTTACTTGGGTGAGTCATGATCGCCGCCCCGACCACGACAGCACAGATGTCTGCTACCTTCCCCTTCTCGCCGAACTGAATCATCATACGAGGGCTTAGTCGCCTATGCGAGTCAACGGAACGGGGATGCGCCCACCGATTACGCATGGGTGATATCGAGATTCCAATTGGGTCCGCTTTTTGATAAACTCCATTCTAAATCTTTGCTCTTTGGAACGTCCAAAGGGCTGTTTTGGAGTTATTCATGTATTCAATACTTATTTCCCTCGTCGTCGCTACTGCAGTTTTTATCGGATTCTGGCAGGGCGATGTCAGCCATTGGGCTTGGTCGATCTTGTGGGCGCTTCTCGCGCTGGCAGGAACCATGGTCAGCATCAACCTTATCCTTCGCAAACGCATCATGGCCATCATGTCCGAGATGCAAGCAATGCTGATGGACGGGCAAAAGCAGATCCAAGCACGCATGAACGTCTACCAGAACAAACCGGTGGGCGATCCAAAGCGCGTAATGGCGGAGATGGAGAAGTTTCAGAAAAAACTTCTCACACAAGCCCTCGAGCACACCGCCAAACTCGAACCTTTCCGCAAGTGGACGCCGCTTTTCGGGCGACAGCTTAATACGACGCGGATGCAAATTCATTATCAGATGCAGGAGTTTAAGAAGGTCGATGAGTTAATGCCGAAATGCCTCATCATGGATCCCATGAGTGCCTGCATGAAGATTGCACGGCAATTTACGAACAAGGTCTCCGTAGAAGAGATCGAGAAGACCTTCCAGAAGGCAAAGACGCGGCTTAAATATAACCAGAGCGCCCTCCTGTACGCCCTGATGGCTTGGATTTACGTCAAGAACGAAATGCCCGAAAAAGCCCATACGCTGCTTATTAAGGGCTGCGATGACAATGAAAATGAGACCCTCAAGCGCAACAAGGAACGACTGGCAAACAACAAGGTCAGGGAGTTCTCTAACGCTAATTTCGGCGACGAATGGTTCGCCCTATTCCTTGAACAGCCGAAGATTCAAACGCGTCGGCAGATGCCGCGAATGGACGGTCGCCCGTTTTAGAGTACTATAAATCTCGGCTTTTTAGACAAGATTACAAGTTTTCAAGATTGTGAAACGCTCTTATTTGGACGCCTAAATCTCTTTATCTTCTACCCTACGCCCAACACGCTATGAACACGAATCCGCTCTACCGTCTCGCCGAATTTCCTCAGTTCGATAAAATCCTTCCTGAACATGGCGTAGAGGCCGTGCGCGCGCTAATTGCAGATGCGGAAAAGGCAGTTTCTTTGATCGAAGCCGATTGCCCTGCAACGTGGGATGGGCGCATCAAAGCCATACGAGATGCCACGACACCCGTCTGGCGAGCATGGGGTGTTATCGAACACCTTATCAGCGTCTCCAACAGCGAGGCCTGGCGAAAAGTAGAGGAAACGCTTCAGCCGGAAATCGTCGCGTTCGCCATGCGCGTGATGCAGAGCCGGCCGCTCTACGACGCCCTTTCTTCCTTACACGATTCCAAATCATTCGCTTCGCTCGACGAGGGTGAAAAACGCGTCATCGACAGCGCTCTCCGCTCGGCGCGCAACAGTGGTGTCGGTCTCGAAGGTGAACAGAAGACAGCATTTAACGCCATCGTCAACGAACTATCGAGTCTCTCGATGAAGTTCTCGAACAATATCCTCGACGCAACAAAAGCCTTCTCGCTGACGTTAAAAGACAAGTCGGACGTGGCGGGCCTGCCCGCTACCCTGCTCGAAGCCTGCGCTCAAGCGGCCCGCACGGCAGGCGAAACGAACGCCTCTGCCACAGAGGGCCCTTGGCGGATTACCCTCGAGTTTTCGGTCTACGGACCCTTCATGCAGTATTCGGAAAGACGCGACTTACGCGAAACCCTTTATCGCGCCAGCATCGCCCGTGCTTCCGAAGGCTCGCTCGACAATCGCCCCCTCATTGAGCGTATTCTCTCGCTGCGAAAGCAAATGGCTGAAGCACTCGGCTACGGGAGCTACTCGGCGCTCGGGCTCTCCTCCAAAATGGTCGGCAAGGCCGACGCCGTCTACGCGATGATCGACACTGTTGGCGATGTCTCGATTGCAAAAGCACACGAGGAACTGGCGGCACTTCAGAAGTTCGCGCAATCCTGCGGATTTGCTGATGGCCCTTTGATGAACTGGGACTTATCCTACTGGGCACGTCGCCAAGTCGAAGCACTTTACGGCTATTCCCCCGAGCAACTGCGGCCCTATTTTCAGCTCGAAAAAGTTCTCAACGGGCTGTTCAAGCTTGTCGGCCAACTCGCCAATGTTAAGGTCGTCCCAGCGGACGGCATGGCACCCGTCTGGCATCCCGACGTTCGCTTCTTCCGTGTGACGGATGCGGCTGACGCCACCCTCGCTTGGTTCTATCTCGACCCCTACAGCCGCCCCGAAACGAAACGCGGCGGTGCATGGATGAACGAATTCCAAACGCGGGAACTGCTCCCCGATAAAACGGTGAAACTTCCCATCGCGCTCATGGTCTGCAACCAAGCGGTTCCCTCAGGCGGCAAGCCCTCTTGCATGTCACCGATTGAAATCAGCACGCTTTTCCACGAATTCGGTCACGCCATCCAGCACATGCTGACAACGGTCGACATCCCAGAAGCATCCGGCATTAATAACGTCGAATGGGACGCCGTGGAAGTGGCCAGTCAGTTCCTAGAGAATTGGTGCTCACGTCCGGAGATTCTTCGCGATCTTTCCTGTCACGTTGACACGGGCGAGAAGCTCGACGACGAAACGCTCGCCCGCATCAAGGCCTCTGAAACGCACCATGCCGCGATGCATACGGTTCGTCAGCTCCGCTTCTCGCTCGTCGATATGGACTTGCACACGAAGTTCCCGTCCGCCGATTTTAAGTCTGTTGCCGACGTTGAAAAAGCTGCAGCCGAACGCTTCGCGGTCATCCCATCGCTCCCTGAAGATCACTTCCTTTGCAGTTTCTCACATATTTTCTCTGGTGGCTATTCCGCTGGCTATTACAGCTATATGTGGGCCGAGGTTCTGGCGGCGGATGCCTTCAGCATGTTCGAAGAGCATGATCTGCAGAACGAGGATGAAGTGAAGCGAATTGGAAAGCGCTACACCGAGACGATTCTGGCTAAAGGCGGTTCCATGCACCCGATGGATGTTTTCAAGGCATTCCGCGGCCGTGCACCTGAAGTCAAAGCCCTCCTCAAACAAAAAGGACTCGTGTCATGATCGAATTTCTCGCCCAGCAACTCGAAGGCATATCCCAACTGGCACCCGCCTGGGGATTCGTTCTGATCTTCGTCTTCATGACCATCGAAAGTTCGTTCATCCCTTTTCCCAGTGAAGTCGTGATGATTCCAGCCGGGTTTCTTGCGGTTAGAGGGGAACTGACAACGGGTATCATCTGGCTCGACCTGATCTTCGCCTTTCTCTGCGGGCTGACGGGCTCGTTGCTGGGAGCCTATATCAACTACTGGCTCGCCATTAAGCTGGGACGCCCCATCTTGCACAAATACGGCAAATATTTCTTTATTAAAGAAGATTTGCTCAACCGTGCCGAAGAAATTTTTCGTCATTATGGCGACATCACCACATTCGTCTGCCGACTCATCCCCGTCATCCGGCAGATCATTTCGATTCCCGCTGGTCTCTCGAAGATGCCTTTCTGGCGCTTTTCATTTTTCACAGGCCTCGGCGCTGGAATTTGGACCCTCATCCTCCTCGCCATCGGTGTCTCCTTCGGACATCTTGCAGGTGACATGTCGTACCTCGACATGGTCACCACGGGAAAAGAAATGATTCACCACAACTTCATCTGGATAGCCCTCGGCCTTGTCCTAGTCATCATCGCCTACTCCTTCATGCACAAGAAGATCATGGGCACCCAGAACGCCAAGGCCAATACAGGGATCACAGAGAACAGCCGTCGTGCGTCATCCTAGACGCGGATCCTGGCCTCCCGGTAGCACCGGATCAGCTCCTCAATTGCGCCAGCGCCGATCGCAGGTCACCCAATTGGGCGAAATGTTCTGAAACGCCCAAGCGTTCATAGACTCGGCTGGGCCAGTTCCAGTTACTATGACCAGCATTGACGAGATGAACCTTGCGCGGTGCCATCAACCCCACGGCCTCAGGGATATCGAAAGCGCGCAAAATCCCGGTAATGGGTGCACCGTCTTGATGGGTGCTGACCATATCGTCGAGCACTACACCGCAGATGCGCTCATCGCGGATCGCGTGATAAAGAGCCGCCACGGCACCTTCTCCGCGGCCGTACAGGTAGAGATCCCGTCCGGCGTATTCTGGCTGCTGACACACAAAATCGAGAAGCACGGCAAGGTCCTGCAACGTCAACATCACAGGGGTAAGGCCGCCGACTAGCATTAGCGCTTTATCGAGAATCTTACGGTTGGACGGCAGCCACGAACCTGGGGGGAGATGCTCGGGCATCGGTGGCGCCAGAACGGCACCGGCAATGCGGGGGGTGAACCCACCGACAGCCATGCCGAGTTGTTGCGCAATCCCACAGCGGGCAATTGCATGGCGGTGAATTTCACCTTCACCTGCGATGCTGAGCAGCAATGCGGAAGCGTCAGGAGGGCCGAGAACCTGAAGCCGAACGGCGACGCCGCCCACGACGCCACGATAGAGTCGTTGAACCGACTTAGGCGACGTCCAGACGCCATCCGTTTCCCAGCCCGTCTCTTCAGTGGGAGCGGGCGTGAGCGGTGGCATCCGTTCGAGTGCCTGTTGACGGATCTGCGGCCAGTCGCCGGCGTCCTTCGGCAAGGGCAAAACTCCGCGATCCGACAGCAGCTCCGATAGCAGATGTAGGCGGTTGGGACGTGGCGGCAGACCGTTAAACACGCAGGTGACGGATTCGGGTTGCTCGCGTTCGCCCCGCAGGAGCAGGGGCCGTTCGTCGCCAGCGACATACCGGTCGAACCAACGGCTGGTCGCCTCATCAAACTCGGGATGATCACCGTGCGACCCCGCGCAGGTGACGTGACCACAAAGGGTCGTGTCTCCGTAAAGCGCATAAATCCGGCGCGCACGCTCGACCAAAGCGGTGGTCTCCCGTGGCGCGAACAGCGTATCGTCGTCCGCAAAACAAAATAACGCCGGGCGGGGCGCGATGAGTGCTGCGACCTCAGCGGAATCGCGCTGAAAAAGGTTCAGCGTGTACATGCAGTCGCAGTGGCTGTTGAGATTTTCGTTTACGATCGCGTCCACAGGCGAACTAATCCCGCAGAGCGTGGAGACGCACCCGAGACGGTCGTCGGCGGCCGCAGTGAAGAAACTACAGGCACCACCTCCAGAAACTCCGGTGATCGCGAGGCGCGCGGAATCGATGCGCGCGTCGGCTTCTAACACGTCGACGGCGCGCATGGCATTCCAGACCTCGGCACCGGCGGGCGTATAGCCTAGTGCCACACGCGTATCGTTACGATCCATAACGTAACCGTGATGCTCACCGGGGTTGTCGTTTTGTTCGATCGTATCGATAATCAAGCAGGCGTAACCACGCCGCGCCCAAAGCTGGGGATGGTACTGATAGTGCCAGGAACCGATGCTCGCATGGCCGCAAACGTACAGCACGGCGGGAAGTTTTCCAGATGGTAAGGGGTCGGGTAAATACAGCGTTCCCGAATTCCAGCAGTCGGGCAACAACTGGTATCCGAATTTTTCTGCACGATAGCCAGGGCCTTGGAAGGCACCGTAAGCTCTCAACTGCAACGGACAGCGTTCCGGCAACGGGTCGAGGCCGAGCGAACGCATGAATTCGGTTCGCCGCTGTGGGCGCTCACGCTGCCAGTCCGCGAGCGAGTCAAGATCCTGAAACGCCTTACGCGCCATTGTTTCAGAGGTTTCACAAAGACTTTGCCATAGAGTTTTCATCGGGAATCCATCCTTCTCCAAAGGGTTCTAAATCGCAAGCCAACGCAAGCTTGTACTCAACGCCCGAAGTTAGCTTTTCTATTCACGAAAAGCAAGCACTAAAATCGCCCTGCGTGTAATCGTGTAATCGGTCAGGCACAGGGGGCTGTGCCTGACCGATTACAGTCGCTAGTCGCT
>CAZUAY010000132.1:0-10765 GCA_964618405.1 uncultured Lentisphaerales bacterium | reverse complement strand
TAGCGACTAGCGACTTAATCGGTCCGGCACAGCCCCCTGTGCCTGACCGATTACACCGATTACCTTCATTTTTCTTGCATCAGTGCCGTTTTTCGTGCACTATTCTCATGTCATGGAAAATACAGTTTACGATACAATAGAAAAACGATTTCAGAATATTTACACACGGATTGAGTCCGCTTGCGAACGCGCAGGAAGAGATGCCCGCGAGGTGCGTCTCGTTGGCGTTTCGAAAACGGTTCCGCCCACAGCGATAGACGAAGCCTTGCGCGCAGGCGTTTCGATCCTCGGAGAGAACCGCGTTCAAGAGGCTCTCGCCAAAGCCCCATTGTGCGGCTCTGCGGAGTGGCACTTCATCGGTAGGCTTCAGCGAAATAAGCTGCGCCAAGCCCTCACTCTTTTTACAACGCTTCACAGCGTTGATTCTATTCCGCTGTTGAACGACATCGCCCGCGTACAAGAGGAAACAGGGAATCGCCCTGAAATTCTTTTGGAAGTTAATGTTGCGGGCGAATCATCAAAAATCGGCTTTACGCCCGAAACGGTTCACGAAGCCGTGAGAGAAGCGGTTTCTCTCGGTAGTCTACGCCTCGTTGGGCTCATGACGATTCCTCCTTGGGTTCCAGATCCTGAAATGTCCCGCCTTCATTTTAAGAAGCTGCGCGAGTTGAGCGTATCGCTTTCGGATGAGTTTGGCATTCCCCTTACCGAACTTTCGATGGGGATGTCAGCAGATTTTGAAGTCGCCGTGGAAGAGGGCGCCACCTTCGTCAGAGTCGGTACGGCACTCTTTGGCAAACGCACATCATGGAAGCCTGTCCGCTCGCTTGATACCGATGATCTTATTTGATTCACACGCCCATTTCCCGAGAGAATCGCGCAACGAGCATACCGCGCAGATCGCCCGCGCGCAAGCAGCGGGTCTCTGCGGTCTTCTCGCCGTTGGCGGCGGCCCTGATCTTGATGACGGCGCTATCGCGATGGCCAAGCACTTTCCAGATTTTGTTTCACTGGCGATGGGCTATGACCGCGATATGGCACTCACGGTGGCAGAGTCTGCACCCTGCCTCGACGCGTCTCTGATGATCTTGCGGAGCCTACAGCGTGGTCTGGGAGATGCGGGTATCGTGCTGCGCGCGATTGGTGAAATAGGGCTCGATTTTTCACGGTCGCCATCTGCGACAGAGAAGGCGGCGCAAATAGCGCTTTTCGAAGCGCAGGTGCTGCTGGCGGGGGAACTCGGGCTGCCTTGCACGATCCATAGTCGCGATGCCGCAGACGAGACGCTAGCGATTCTTGAGCGCAGTGGGTCGAAGGATTTGCGGCGACAGGCTCGCCTGGGTGTGATCCATTGTTTCACGGGGGACACGCCGTTTGCGGACGCGGCTGTTGAGCTTGGCTTGATGATCGGCGTGAGTGGAATCCTGACTTTCAGGAATGCCGATCCCCTGCGTGGCACCGTCTCCACTCTGCCACACGAGCGCTTGCTGGTGGAGACGGATTGTCCGTACCTGACGCCAGCGCCGAAACGAGGTGTCGTCAACGAACCGGCGATGGTTGTCCACACAGCTCTTAAGCTTGCGGAGGTGCTGGGTCTAACACCGGTTGAATGTGCCAACGTGACAACGGCAAACGCCTTGCGCTTGTTCGGGATTGATCCGATGAAGACAGGAGGGGGAGGATTATGAAATTTTTCAAGGGTGTTAGGGCTGGCTGTGTAGCGGTGCTGGTGGCGGCGATTTTTTGTCTGCATGCCGGTGGAGAAACTGTGTTGCGTCGAACGATTGACCGTGTGTCGTCACTCGATCCCATTCAGTCGGAGACCGTGGGTGCGGCTCGCTGTGTTTCGCTGGTTTACGAGACCTTGCTGGAATACGATTATCTTGCCAGACCGTATCAGCTTCGCGGTTGCGTGGCAGAGTCTGTGCCGACGATTTCGGATGATGGGAAGACGTTGACTTTTCGATTGCGTCGTGGAATTCAGTTCGGCCCTGATCCGTGTCTGGGTGTAGACTCTGCCACAGGAGTACCACGAACACGCGAGCTAATCGCCGCAGACTTTGTGTACTCCATGAAGCGACTCGCCGATGCCAAGCTGTCATCGCCGGGGTACTGGACGATTGAGAATAAAATTGTCGGCATAGAGGCGTTTCGCGACGCGTCGAAGTTAGAGGCGCCGACGGATTATGCTATGGATATTCCAGGTCTCCGCGTGCTTGATGATCAGACACTGCAGATTGAACTCACGGCACCTTCGCTTGATTTTCTGTGGGTGTTGGCGATGTCGTTTACGGCCATCGTCCCGCATGAGGCGGTCGAACGATACGGTCGTGACTTTGAATCTGTTGAAGTGGGATCGGGTGCCTATCGGATTGTTAAGTGGCGCCGCAACTACCGCTTCGAGTATGAGCGTAGACCCGGCCGTGACATCGCGCGCGATGCTACCCCCATCCTTCCGGGCGCTGAAGGAGCCAAGCCTATCGATCGAATTATTTATCTGATTATTGATGACGCTTCGACTCGATGGTTGTTGTTTCTTGATGGAGCGCTCGATGTGGCAGGGGAAATTACTCGCGATAACTGGGATGCGGTGATCAACAAGGATGGTACGTTGACCGATGAGATGAAGCGTCGGCGGATTCGGCTTGAGTCGAAGCCGAGCCTTGACACGTTCTACGTTGGATTTAATTTAGACGATTCAGTTGTCGGTGGGAATCGTAAGTTGCGTCAGGCGATGTCTTGTGCGTTCAATTCCATGCAGTGGGAGAAACTTAACGAAGGGCGAGTCGTTTCGGCGAGCGGGCCGCTTCCTCCCGGGGTTGAGGGCAAGCTGGAGACGCCGTTTGCGTATGCGTTTGATCTTGAGAAGGCGAAGGTATTGCTTGCGGAGGCGGGGTATCCAGGCGGAATAGACCCTGCCACGGGAAGACGTCTGACGTTGACGCTGGACGTAGGGCGCACGGACCAAGAAGTTCGTGAAAATGCCGAATTAATTTCTGCATTCATGGATCAGCTCGGGATTGTGGTCGCGTTGCAGTACAACAATTGGCCGTCGTTTTTGCGCAAGGTCAGTCGTCGGGAAGCGCAAATGTTTTTGATTGGCTGGATGTCGGATTATCCTTCGGCGTTGAACTTTATGCAACTCTTTGTCGGACGGAATTCATCGCCAGGACCGAATCGGGCTAACTATGCGAACCCTGTCTATGATGCGCTTTATGACGAGGCGGAACAGACGATTGATTTAGGGAAGCGCATGCAGTGCATTGTTGACATGCAGGAGATGGTGCGTGAGGACTGTCCTTGGATCTTTCTTTATCATCGGCGTGACAACTTGCTTCTCAACCCCTCGGTACGCAACTTGGTGATGCACGATTATCCCTATGGCGTGGAAAAGCATTGGAGGATGCTACCTCTGGAATCCAGAAGTGAGCCTGCGGCACGGATCGAACGCGAAAAAACAATGAGGTAACGGTGTTATTGGGCATTAGGCATTCGTCATAAAAGTTCAAGATTGCATTCGCATCAGGTTGGGGGATGGACGAAGGTCTGCAGATAAAACTTAATCCAGCGCGGTGCTGCTTTTCTGCCACAACATTTCCGTGATTAAGATCTTTTAGTGAGTTCTTAAATAATCTTGAACGGATTTGGTGTATGGTGTACTATATGGACACATCCGAAAGGCATCAGATGTCTTTCACAATCAAAAAGTAGTGAGGGTTAAGGCATATGAGTGATTTAACAAGTAAAAAGACAAGCCGTAAGGCTTCAAGTGCAGTGAAAGCAGGTTCTGAAAAAGCTTGCATTGCGAAGGATGCCGCACCTAAGAAACGCGTTGTGCTTTCTGTTAAAGTTGAACCCGGCAGTACGGTCTATTTGGCGGGATCGTTTAATGACTGGTCGGCCACGGATAAGAAGCTGGTGGACAAGCAGGGCAATGGGATTTTCACGACGACGATTACGCTGGTTCCTGGGCTCTATGAATACAAGTTCGTGATCAACGGCGTTTGGACGCTTGATCCAGATCCGGATCGCGACTGGACTCAAAACGGCCTTGGAACACTGAACAGTGTTTTACGCGTTGGCTGAAGTCAATACAACATCGACACGTTCACCGCGGGGATGTGATATCCTCGATGGAGACAGTTCTCCTACCCGATTTTAAAATTACGTCTAGGGTCGAACTCCCTGTCGTCTGAGGATTAAAAGAATTCAGGTCGGCTTCTGGCGGCCAAACGGGTGGGTTAACTCTCGCCGACAGGTTTGTATCTCCGAAAGCTTGATTTAAAATTGCAATCGAAATGTCCGCACGGTTTGTTGCCAGCCTTCCGTCTTTTAGGATGAAGTGGATGGCCATCTCGCACCGTTCAAGGCCTCGTGCGGTTTTTTCGATGGCAATGCCTTCTTGTGTATGAGTAATCGACGGAAGGGTTGTCACCACGGCCAGAGCGATAATACCTAGGATTAGGGCGATTTCCAGAAGGGAAAATCCGGCGCATCCGCGAGATTTTTCTTGGTTGATCATTGGGTTTAAACTTCTACAGTTATGACCGAGGCTGAGGTCTCTGCGGGAACCATTGAATAAGCGGGCATACAGGCCGGAATCAGACAGGAACGTCCGTAGGGTAGGAGCATTTCGCCTTCATCCCATTGAATCGAGAGAGCTCCAGTTTGGGCGAACAAGACTCTGAATGAGTTCCCATTTGGCGTTACGGGCTCTTTTTTAGAAAGCTCGTATTTCTCTAGGGTAAAGAAGTCACAGCGCAGGAGGCGTTCGCGTTTATTTTCTGGCGTTGCGGCCTTCATGGGGAAGGGGGCTTGCAGCCCCAACTCGGGTGCATGCCAGTCGATGACCTCCATCGCTTGCTGGATGTGCAGCAGGCGCGTTTTGCCGTCTGCACCGGTTCTGCCCCAGTCGTAGATGCGGTAACTGGTGTTGGAGTTTTGCTGGACTTCAAGGATCAAACAGCCTTCGCCGATAGCGTGGACGAGGCCTCCAGGAACAAAGACTGATTTTTCTGGGGTAACCTTGACGGTCTTTAATAACGGGGATATGTTTTTAGCGACGAGGGCATCATGAAAAATCCGCGGTCCAACGCCAGGAGTGAGGCCAGCGCAGACCAAGGCATTCTCGGGTGCATCGAGAACGTACCACATTTCGGTTTTCGCTTCGCCACCATATCGTTCAGCGGAAACTTCATCTGGGTGGACTTGGACGCTAAGTCGTAATTTTGCATCAATGAGTTTGATCAAGAGTGGAAATTTTCCGTCAGGGCAGTGTGACCCTAAAATACTGTCACCGAATTCGGCGCAAAGCGTTGCGAGGCTTTGTCCTTTGAATGAGCCGTTTTCGACAATACCCATGCCGTCGGGGTGGGCTGATATCTCCCAAGATTCTGCGCACACGGCAGGTGCATCTGTGCGTGAAAATCGGATCGGGATTCTGTCGCCTCCCCACAGATAGTCCTTGTAGACGGGTTTAAAAAGCAATGGGTAAGGGGATTCAAGCGGTTTCATGATGGAATAGAGAAAGAGAAATGGGGGAGAGGGAAATGGGGCAAAGGGCTCGAGGTTGGCTCTGTTAAGGGCTCAAGTCTAACATGTCGCGTTTAAAAATGAAAGGCTACGGTGCGCGGGCCATCACGGGCTCATTACTTGTCCGTTGGCGAGTAGGAGTTGTCGATCAACTCTTTGTCGGGGGTGTAGGATTCGGGTAGACCGGAAATTCGATTTGTAAATTCGATGAGTTGGTTTACTCGTCGCATGCCATCGAAGGCCAGCTTAATGAGCTCCCTTTGGGCTGGGTGCATTTCTCCGCCCTTCCCAGAGAGCAGGAGATCGAGCGCACCTGTCGAGACGGTGATGGGCTGGATCATTTCTTGATTAATTTCGGCATAGTGGTCGAGCAGTTCCTTGCGGGTTAGGTTAAAGCCGATGCCACGCCGCCTTGCGGCCGATTCGATACTCGCGATCGTTTGCCTGTCGGCGTTGACTTGCCCCGCGAGCTTGGCGATCTGGGCTCTTGTTTCGCGCGATGAGGCCTCAACCATTTTTAGAATACGTTCGATGGAGGCTAGAATCTGCTGTTGCCCCAGCTCGACGGGAAGCATGCTTTCATTTTCAATTAGGGTGGCAGTCGCACGAAGCATCGATGCCATTTTGACTGCATTTTCGAGACGTTTTCGTTTTAACGCCTCAAGCTCGATGTCGTGTGTTAGTCCGAGAGGGGGCGGTGCAAATTTTCCGGGAGCATCTTCGTCGGCGAGTGCTGCTGACAGGTCGAGGATTGCGGAGCCTTGCGGCCTCGGTGAAGTGGATTTAATTTCGGTTGCGGGAGCGGGTTTGACCGCTGGGGATGGCTCGGGATTGATATCGCTAATTTTTTTATAGGCCGACGTCGTCAAGTAAATGGATTGCAGTCCAGCGTTTTCAATGGCGTTTTTCATCCCTCCGAGTTGTTCCAGCGACAGGGTGGAAGACGAAATCAACTTCGCGAAGACTAAAAATTCTTCGGCGGTGGTTTCCGGGGCGAAGACGACGCCGCCGAGTTTATGCGCTTGGAGGCGATTGATGAAATTATGGACGGCAGGGTCTTTAGAATCGACTGGGATGCTGTTGACAAGAAAGGTGTTGTCAGCATCGGTCATTTCAATTATGCCGTACATAGCCAATGCGGTTTCGAGACGCTCAAACGCTTCTCGAATGGCTAGGGCCGTTACATTGTGACCCATACCGTACATGCTAGCTTGTTGGATCAGCATGCCGAGGGATCGAAGCAGGGATAGTGAAGTCTGGCTGGGGATTGCATTGTATTGCATGGTGCCACTCCTTGATGCTATAAGGGTACGGGTGAGCTCTTTTGGGTAGGATTTAACCGAAATCAAGTTCGATTGTTTCTGAAAGGTTTAGTGGAGATGGACTTGCTGTGTTTGCGTTTTTCGATTTTCCGCTTGGGTTTGCCGGACCCTTTACGCTCATTCTTGCAGCATTCATATCCTTGAGGCATTCCCGCAGGTCGAGCACAGCAGTATAACACATATCTTCAACTTCTTTTCGAGAGGTGAAGTCAAGTTCGGGAGAAGCTTTGAGCAGTTCGATGCTCGTAAGTAATACGGTTGCGGGTTGGCCGATGGCATGGCAGGTTTCCGACAGGCTTTCCATCATCGCTCGATCGCGTTCGAGTTGATACTCGGCGGTTTCGGCTCTGCGCCGATCGGTGTTGTCGATAACGGAGATGACCATGCCAAGCAATTGGTCATCCTCGTTGATGTCCGGCACCACGGAGATTTGTAGGAATCGGTTGTATCCTTCCTGAGCGACTTTTTTTTCCGTCGTCCATTTTCCGCCGCTCATCACGGCCTCGATCATTGGCTTTACAATGGTTTCTCCGTCAAACCAGATCTCCAAATTTTGCCCGACCACCCGTGACTCATCACCCGCTCCGAGCATGGAAGTTAGCTTCCGGTTGGCATAGGTGATTTTGCCACTCAAGTCGACGATGCCAATGCCAGAATCTGTGTTGTCCATGGCATGGAAGGCGGAAAGCAGTGTTTGCTCTGCCTGTTTTCTCGCTTGGACGTCGCGAATCATGTAACAGACACTTTCATCCGATTCTTTTTTGGTGCCCATGACGATCATTTCAACAGGAATAAAGGTTTCCTGAAGCGTGATTGCAAAGGCCTGAATGCGCATGTATCTGCGTTCTTGAATGACGGCGGAGATATTTTTGATCAGCGAGTCTGTGACGCCAGCGATGAGCGAGTGGATGGTCATGTCGCTAAAGGACCCGACGCTACTGTATTCAAAGAAGTTCAGTGCCCGCTCGTTGTAAGCGAGAATGTTTCCAGCACGGTCGGTGATGACGACAGCATCGTAGGAGGACTCGAACATGTACTGGTAGTCGATGCCGTCGAAGTCTGAAGTGGATCCAATGTACCGCCCTTTTGCTGCAGACGAAGCATCGTACCCTAGTGAACGGATATCAATCTTTAATGTGCGTGTGTTTTCTATGTTCATGCGCCCTTTTCTGTATTAGCTTACTTGTGGTGTAATTGAGCAGGAACTGTGCCGATCCCCTCATCCCAATTGCATCCTAGTTTTAACAACCGCTAGGATGTCGCCGTTCGGACGCGGATCATTTTTTTTACAACTGAATTCTCTTCTCGTGAATGAAAGACTTCTTTCTCACAAGTGAGAATGTTTTTTTTGTTTGGGCGCAGTATAACACAACTTGCGGGCTGTGGACAGCCCGCAAGAAGAGAGTAAAAAGTTAGCGCGCCCCCTGCAGTATTCTTTTGCCCTCCTCCTGCAAGCAGTGTCTGCTTGCAGGCGTGCGGGCTGACAGCCCGCCAGTAGAGAGTAAAAAGTTAGCGTGCCCCCCGCAGTATTCTTTTGCCCTCTTCTGGCATGCATTGTGCTATTATCAAGCTCATGATGCTAGGCAAAGCAAAAAAAGACAAAAAAAATGCTCGTAAGTCGATCACGGATGTCGTCGGCGTCGAGTTGGGAGCTGGTCTTAGTTTCGGGACGCCCGTTGTCCGCGTGCGCTGCGGTGATGGTGGCGTATTCGAAATTCTAGCGGCCGGTTTTGTGCATAGTGACACGCGCATCCCTGAGCGGATTTCATTCGAGGATGGTGAGTTAGGGTCTGGCCTCGTTTTGCCTAAACTTTTCCATGCTAACGCAGCCGCCCTCGTCATTACATCCAATGATGTCGTGGTGAGGCAGTGTGGAAGAGTCGACGATGCACTTGAGGATAAAGAAAAAGGATCTTATCGAGCGGGGAGGTTTGACGAAGGAGGCGAGGGGCTTTCGCTGGTCGTTGGCATCCCTGAATATGTAGGTGCCTGGGCGGCTGGTTTACTGCCTGAAGGAAAGCGTCCGACGGCGTGTTCGATTCAGGCATCTCGTCTGGGTTGTATCAACGCCTTTGCAGTTTCCGCTGATTTTTCGGCAACGAACGGGACTGCCTTACTCCTTTTAGTGGATAAGCGGGCGACGGCCATTGTGATTTTTCATGAGTATAAGATGATCCTTTACCGAGAGCATTCAGTTGGATCTGACGATATCGGCGAGGCACTGTGCCGCGACATGAATCTCGATCGAGACACGGTTGAGAAGATTCTGGAGGATAATCTCGTTGATCCCACGTCGGCCTTGGAGCCGGTTTTGGGTCCACTTTTCCGTCAGGTTGAACTATCGACCGATTATGCACTACGCAAAAATGGCTGTTTCATTGAGCGTTTCTTTCTATTTGGGCTCACGTCGGGTGAGCGATTTTGGGTGCAGGTTTTCAAGAGCAAGACGGGCGGAGAACTCCTTCCCTCTAATCCGCTTGAGGGGTTCAGGTGGGCGGATGGCGCTCAGAAACCCGGAAATTTCGACGAACTGTCGTTTCATTTCGCACCAGCACTCGGGGCCGCCGTTGCTGTTTTGGGGGATGCATGAGCCGAACGATACACATCAACTTACTCAAACCTTCCGAGCGCCGAAGCCACATGCCGATCCGGACGCTCGTCATGATCCCCGCGATCTCCTCTCTGCTCCTTTTGTGCCTGATCGTATGGGCACTATTCTTGTTTTCAAGAAATGCCGATCTGACGTCGGGTCGCGACGACACGCTTTTAAAGAATGACGGCTTCAAGTCCGCCGAGGCCGATTATAATGCGACGAAGCAACTCGAGGCGATTGCTAAGTCGGAACTTGAGCAATTGGAAAGCTATAGGGGCGCACGGATCGTGTTTTCCGATGTGCTTCAACAGTTCCCGAGTATTGTTCCTGAAACGATGCAATTAACGAGTCTCGACATCATGCCGCCGCAGCGTCCTCTTCAAGCGAAAGATGAAAAACCCCCTAGCGGAAACGAACAAAGTGTGGAAGCGAAAAAACCGGTCCCGAAAGGAATTGCCGTTGCAGAAAAAGTCAATCTCAAGCTTGTTGGGCTCGTCGACTCGGCCACCTCTGTCGATGGGTTGAGAACGAGGCTTCAATCTGAGCCTTTTACTCAGCTCATTGTGAGCACTGAGATTCCTAAAGGAGGTTTTAGGGTCAGTGGAGATCGCAGCAGCAGCACGTTCATCTTTGAAGTCGACTGCGAATGCTCAGAAAGGATCTTCAAGTGACAAAGCTCGAATTAATCGCTGCTCTTAAAAATATGCCTCCCGCGCTAAAGCGAGTCGTATTCTTTACGGCATTGGTGGGTGTCGTTTGCATCGGCTTGCTGGCCGTCGTGATCGTGCCTCAGATGAAACGATTATCAAGTCTTTCCGAGGAATTCGAAGAAGCCAACACGACCTTCAATCGTACGCATAAAAATATTTCTGAAATTGGAAATTTACGCAAGGAGGTTGCCGAGGCAGAAAAAAACCTTGCAGAGATGACGAGCACTGGCATTCTCGAACCGCTTCTTGGCTCGTATGAAATGCGTGCACTGAGGCTTATAGCTCCTTTTGCGGAGCAAGCAGGGGTCACGTTGATAACCGATAGTGTGCGCTGCCTTCCTCAGCTCCCGATTTATTCTCCGGAGGCCGTTACGGTAGGCCGTTTCTATGCGCGCCAACCCGTTGAATTTTCTGGGAAAGGCTCCTATGCTCAGATTACCGATTTTCTTAAGGAAATTGAGACGAAAATGCCGTTCGTTTCCGTTTCTTCGCTCCGCATCTTGGGGCAGGATCGCACCCCCGAGGAGCACATCATGTCGATTTCATTGGAGTGGCCTGTTTTTGCAGAAATCAAGCCAACTGTCAAGGGGGAGAAGAAAAAATGATAA
>CAZUAY010000131.1:6262-10876 GCA_964618405.1 uncultured Lentisphaerales bacterium | reverse complement strand
CCCAGCGGAAACTCCGCACTCCGCACTACGCACTACTCACTCTCTTCAGCCTCGCGACTCGCAACTCGCGACTGTAATCGGGCAGTCAACGGGGGGGACCCCCCGTCACTGACCGATTACGTTAATCGGAGGTGGATACCTTGCGCATGTGGATACGTTCTGATACAATCTCGGGCAGAACTTGACCCAGAACGAAAGGGTCAAGAAATAGGTCAAAGAAGGCTATAGGGCTTTAACATGGGAACACTATTTGGTACTGACGGAGTTCGCGGTGTGGCAAACATACATCCGATGACAGTCGAGATGGCTCTGGCCATTGGCAGAGCCACAGCGTATGTGCTTAAGAAAAACCACTCAGGACTCAACAAAATTCTTGTCGGGAAAGACACTCGCCTGAGTGGATACATGCTGGAAAACGCGCTCACGGCTGGCATCTGCTCTATGGGCGTCGATGCTTTGTTAACGGGGCCGTTGCCAACCCCAGGCATCGCGTTTCTCACCCGCACGATGCGTTGCGTTGCCGGCATTGTAATTTCGGCTTCACATAACCCGTACGAAGATAATGGCATCAAAATATTTTCGTCGACGGGACACAAACTTAACGACGATTTGGAAAACGAAATCGAACGCCTTTTGCAATCCAGCGAGCTCGTCAGCGTCCGGCCACCTGCGTCGGAAATCGGTCGTGCCAAACGCATCGACGATGCCGGTGGGCGCTATACCGAATTTTGTAAAAGTTCCTTTCCAAGCGACTATACCCTGGAGGGCATGAAAATCGTGCTCGATTGCGCCAACGGTGCTGCACATCGCATTGCCCCCACAATTTTTACTGAACTCGGTGCCACTATAACCACGATTCACGCCGAGCCCGATGGCGTCAACATCAACAGCAACTGTGGCTCTCAACACACAGAGTCCCTTCGTAAGAAAGTGCTAGAAACTCGTGCGGACATTGGCCTTGCCTTCGACGGTGATGCCGATCGTCTCATCGCTGTCGATGAGACGGGATGCGAAATCTCTGGGGACCATATCCTCGCCATCTGCGCAAAACATCTCAAAGATATCGGACAGCTCTGGAACAACCTCGTCATCCTGACGCCGATGAGCAACCTCGGCCTCCGTCTTGCATTCGACAAGCTTGACATCCGATGGATGGATGCTGGTGTCGGCGATCGCCTTGTGCTTGAGCTGATGAAAAAACAGGGAGCTCGCGTCGGCGGGGAGCAGTCTGGACACATCATCTTCTTGGACAAGCACACAACGGGCGACGGCATTGTTACCGCCCTCCAGCTTCTGTCCGTCATGAAGAGCTCAAAACGCTCGCTCTCCGACCTTTCCGCCATCATCCAAATTGCCCCACAGACACTTGTCAATGTAGACGTGAAAGACAAGCCTCCTATGGAGACCATGCCGAAGGTCGTCAAGGCCATCGAGAAGGCCCAAAGTGAACTACAGGATAAGGGCAGGATCCTGGTCCGCTATTCCGGTACCCAACCCATGTGCAGAGTCATGGTCGAGGCGACATCACAGGAGACCAGCGATCGACTGGCCGAATCCATCGCCTCGCAGATCCGCAAAATCATCGGTGTATGAGATGAATCGCTATGAACATTCTTTTTGATGCACGAACTGCAATCCCCCGATTTCCGGGAATAGGTCGCTACGCAGCCGAACTCGCATCGGCCTTGGCTGAGCTTTTCGAAAAAACGGGTGATACCCTTACCCTCATTGAGAACTCCTCCTCCCTCAACAAGCTGACCTCTGCGAAAAATATTGTAACGGTTGACTGCGATGTGCCGCCCGACTCTCCACAGTCCTGCGCAGCCATCAACCAGATCATTGAGCAGGTCAAGCCCACACTTTATCACACGCCCCATCGCATTTGCCATCCGATCGAAACCGTACCTACGGTGCTCACGATTCACGACTGCATCCCGATTCGTTGCCCGTTTGAGACGACGCCTCAGGAACGCGTTGCCTACATCGCCTCCGTTGGTAGCGCTTTGCGAACCTGCACTCGCGCCATCGCGGTCTCGCAGACGACACTTGATGATTTGAAAAGTTTATTTCCTGACGACATGGGGAAATGTAGTGTCATCCACCATGGCGTTAACAAGGTTTTTAAGCCCACAAAGCCAGAACAACACGCAGCGGCTGCACTCTCGAACCACTACAAGCGCCCCATCTTGCTTTACATCGGCAACAACCTCAGACACAAAAATTTGGTTGAACTCTTCAGAGGATTTGCACGAGCCAGGCAGATGCTACACGGCGTTCGGCTCGTGCTCGGTGGCTACGGTTGCACACCACTTCCTCGCCACACGCGACTCATTCAAGAATTAGACCTCGAGGATTTCGTCACATGGATCGGGGAAATCGTGGAAGCCGAACTCCCCGCCATTATTGGTTCTGCCACAGCCCTTGTCATGCCGAGTTTATATGAGGGATTCTGCATGCCCGTCGCCGAAGCCATGGCCTGCGGTACGCCCGTAGCCTGTTCGGATATCCCAGCCTTACGAGAAATTTGTAAGGAAACGGTCGTGTACTTCACCCCAGAAGACCCTGAGTCCATTGCACAGGCACTGGTTACAGCCGCAACTGATAATATCGTCAGAAACCGAAACCGCACAGCCGCTCTGGATCGTGCGCGAAAATTCGACTGGAACGAAGTTGCAGCGAAAACACGGGACGTCTACCAAGACGCCGCACCTGCACGTTAAAGCTCAATTATTCAAAAGCGATTATGAAACAAAAATTCATCCTCATTGTTTCCGTTGGTATCGGCATCCTCGCCGCCATCCTCTCTCACGCTTGGATTAGTTCCAAAAACGCAATGATCGAGAAGGAGCTCAACCGACTCTACGCGGGTGCAGAAAAAACAGAAGTCATTGTAGCCGCACGCCCCCTCCCAAGTGGCACGACCATTCAGGCAAGCGATTTGGGTGGCTTGAGCGTCTTTACATCGTCCGTGACTGACGATAATGTCATGCGCGTCGATGCCGCACGGATTATTGGCCAAACACTTCTTCATCCCCTCGACATGAAAAACCCAGTCCTCTGGACTTACATCGATGGCGGAAAGCAACGTCGTCGAAATCTTTCCGACGACATCAAAGCGAAAATGCGCGCGGTCTCCATCCCCGTCTCTGGAGCCTCGGGCGTGTCAGGCATGGTCCGGCCCAACGATTCCGTCGATGTGCTGGGATCATTCGTACTTCCTGCCACAGGTGCTGCTGGAAAGACAGATGAGCTCGAAATGGTGACGCTTACGGTTCTGCAAAACGTGACGATTCTCGCCATCGGTAGCGATACCCAGCGCACGTTTGCCGAAAAGAAAAATAATTCTGGGTATGGCACGGTTACCGTTCAAGTCACGCCCCGAGAGGCAGAAGTACTGGTCTTCGCACAGCAGATGAAAGGAAAACTCTTTCTCACACTACGCAACCCAGCCGATATCTACTTCGAGCCGGAACTTGAGCGCGTCGACTTCAATCAAATTGAGCGCGAACTAAAAACACTCAATACCTATCGACAAGAGAATCTGCGACAAGCGCCCTCCTCCTCTCGATAGCTGATCCTTTTGGCCACCATGAACCTCCTCACCATCTACAAAAACGGGGAAGCACCCGTCAAATCAGAAATCGGCGATGGCGTCTACACCATCGGACGTAGCGAACGCTGTCGAATCTGCCTCCCGGACCTCGCCGTGAGCGAAAGACATGCACTCCTCATGGTGTCTGGAACTTCCTGTAGCATTGAAGACATGGGCTCCGAAAATGGCACCTACATCAACGCCATGTCCATCAGTAAGCCTACGCCGGTTCTACCAAGCACGCCGATTACGATTGGCCCTTACACGATTACCGTCGCGTACCTTGTTGATGCTCCAATCCAAGATGGCTATACCCAGACAGAACCGTCGGGGCAGACAAACCCTGAGCCTGAAGTCAAACAAACAATCCAAAAGCGAAGTGCAGGAGCCGCCGACCTCGACTTTTCACGGCAGGCGGTGCTCCAGCCAGATGTCCTTTCCAGACGGGGGCCGGATTACGAAATCCGCCGATCCATTAAGTCCCAGATTCATACGGAACTGGTTGAGCGTCTCGACATCAAACGTCTCTCGGCATCGCACATTGGCGAGGAGGAACTGCGGCGGCGTGCGAGTGAAATCGTCACGTCGATTGTCTCGGAAATCAAGAACAAACTCCCTCTGAGCGTCCAGCCCGACGACCTCGCAACGGAAATCCTCGACGAAGCGCTAGGACTAGGTCCGCTCGAGAAGTTTCTCAACGATGATTCGGTTACGGAAATCATGGTCAACGGATTCGATAGGATCTTTGTCGAAAAGAACGGCAGACTTCAGATGACCGAGCAGACGTTCATGGATGAACATTCCGTGATGGCCGTCATCGAACGTATTGTGTCGCCCATTGGCCGCCGTGTCGATGAAAGCCAACCGTACGTGGACGCCCGCCTCTCGGATGGCTCTCGCGTCAACTGCATCATCCACCCTCTTTCGCTGATCGGCCCCTGCATTACCATCCGAAAGTTCCCTAAAAATCAACTCTTCGATATCGACCTCATCAACTACGGCACGATGACCCATGAGATGGC
>CAZUAY010000131.1:0-6162 GCA_964618405.1 uncultured Lentisphaerales bacterium | reverse complement strand
GCCTTGCGCATGCGGCCGGACCGAATCATCGTGGGTGAATGTCGTGGAGGCGAAGCGCTCGACATGCTTCAGGCCATGAATACGGGCCACGACGGCTCCCTAACCACGGTTCACGCCAATGCCCCCCGCGACGTCATCTCTCGACTCGAAACCATGGTGCTCATGTCAGGCATGGAGTTGCCGTCTCGCGCCATACGCGAACAAATCGCCTCGGCGGTGGATATCATCGTGCACGAATCCCGCCTGAGCGATGGTTCACGAAAAATCACCTACATTTCAGAAGTTGTTGGCCTCGAAGGCAACCAAATTACCATTCAAGATATTTTCGAATTTGTTCAAACCGGTCTATCAAGCCAAGGCAAAGTGATCGGCCATTTTCGCCCAACCGGTGCCATTCCAACATTCTACGAAGACCTTGCCGCGCGTGGAATTAACCTCGACATTTCTGTCTTCCAGCCCCAAACCCACGGCGGATAATAAACCGACCCACTGCGATGCTACGCTATACGCTCAGAAGACTCTTACAACTCATTCCCACCCTGCTCGGCGTCACGTTGTTGACGTTCATCCTCTTCAACGTGGTTGGGGGCTCTCCCGCCGCACAGGTCCTCGGCAAGAACGCCAGTGCTGAGGCGCTGGCAGAGTACGACAAGATGCACGGCTACGACAGGCCCCTAGCGGTTCAATATGTCTCGTTTTTAGGCGAACTAATCCAGGGCAAACTCGGCGATTCGATCGAGTATCGACAACCCGTCTGGAACGTCATTAAGGAGGGTATTTGGATTTCGCTATCCTTAACCATTCCCATTCTAACCATCGGAACATTCCTCGCCTTGGTCATCGGTCTGCTTTGTGCTGCACAGGCGGGAAAGCGACTCGATAGCGTCACGTTGGCGGGGACAACTGCGCTCATGAGCGTCAACTATGTCATCTGGGTTACTGCCGGGCAGTACATCCTAGCGTACAAGCTCCAACTCTTTCCCGTGTGGGGATTTGAGAACTGGACTTACCTCTGCTTGCCGGTCACCATTGGCATCATCAGCGGTCTCGGCACCGATGTCCGTTTTTACCGAACCGTGATTCTCGATGAAATTAACCGCCCTCATGTCCGCACGGCCATTGCGAAGGGACTGCATCCCGTTGCGGTACTCTTACGCCACGTCATGCGCAACAGCTTGATCCCCGTTGTTACCAACATCAGTCTTGCGGTTCCATTTCTTTTTACGGGAAGTATTTTATTGGAGAGCTTTTATGGCATTCCTGGACTCGGTGGTATCGGCCTCAACGCCGTTAACTCCTCCGATTTCGCGATGGTCCGAGCCGTCGTCATCATCGGCGCGCTCCTCTACCAACTCTCCAACCTGCTCTCCGACCTAGCCTACGCCTGGCTTGATCCTCGTATCCGGCTCGCCAAGTGAATTACTGCTTCAGCTTGTAGAGATCAAGCGTGGTATGCCCTTGGCCAAAATCAGGAATGCTGCGAATCTTCTCATAACGAGCCTCAACGGCTTGCGTGAGTGACGCTACAATCTCTGGTTCCATCTTCTCCGTTGTCGGACACGAGACAGCAAACGCATAGCCGCTGAGCGCCGCAACTTCGGCATGGCTCGTTTCGATCGTGCCTTCCAAGGTTGCCACGTTGTGTACCTTGGCCTTTTCCGCCGCTGCTTCATCCAGCGCCGGAAAAATGCTGAAAGGTCCCATTTCAAGCCCTGGAACGACTTTCAGTCCTGCCTCCACTGCGAGATAGGCATCCTGCGTCAACACCTGTCCTGTCGGTCCAGCGTTCTCACGCAGCCACGCGCCGACCTCGCGGAGTTTGATCACGTCTGGCGTCGTCTTCATTTGGAACCAGAAACGATCTTGTCGTACGGTTACCCACGTCATGCACATTGGGGACGCAACAATAAAGAGTAGCGACGCAAAGGTCACTGACCGAGCGACGATGCCGATTTGTCGTGAAGACGCTGTCATCAACACGGTCGCCAGCATCACGGATACGGCTGCCGCGGCAAGGGGCATAACCGGTGTTTGATAGTCATCGTAGGGAAAAGGAGCCGTGAAATGAACTGCGGTAACCGCCAAGAATCCTAAACAGGCAAACCACAACGCAGGAGGAATGCGACGTATGTCGCGGAACCCAGCAGCCACGGCAGCAACCCCAAGGCAAACCATCGGGAAATATCCTTGTAGAAGTCGTGAAGCAAATCCCGCCCTCAGCACGAGCCAATTAAAAATGTCTGTATCAGACCGAGATGCATGGTAAGATTGAGAGAAAAGAAGTCCGTCTGGCGCTAGGATCGCAAAAGGTACAAAGAGAGCCAGTAGCGTAATTCCCCCGCCCAGGCCAAAGCGAAACCACGCATACCGATACCCTTCACGGCGGCAGAGCACCAGTAAACCAAACCCAACGACCGGCAGTAAAATCCCCAATGAAAGCCGCGTACCTGCCGCCAAGGCCAGAAGCATGCCAGCAACTTCAAAGCGCCACGATCTTTTACCTGAAAGCACAAAGAAGGCGGCGGCAATAAAAAGGCCAGATAACGAATATGTTTTGGGAATGACTGTAAAATAGCTAAACACCGGGCAACACGCGGTTAGCAACCAAGCAAACAATGCCGCCATAACGCGACCGCGTTCAGGAGCAACCCGATAAGCGAAAGCAGAACAGAATACAGCAACCAGAAGGCCCAGCATCGAAGTCAAAACACGTCCACCGAGGACGCCGAAAGGACTCCACACAGGCGAAAGCATCGCATAGACATACGGAAGAACAGGTCCCTGTGTAAAGAGATAATCGCGATACGGCATCATCCCACCTGCAGTATTAAGCCCAGCAAGCAGATACCAGCCTTCATCTTGATTCAATGGCCCCATGATAACGTTGCAAGCGGAAAGGACCAAGCCAGCAAACACAGCCACCGCAATCGAGATTTTCATTTTCCAACATGATCCAGAAAGGGTTTCAATTCTTTAATATCGTATTTTTCAATCAAAATCGAAAAATCGCCTCTCCCGCCCATTTTCATGGTGAGAAAAGCTCGAGAAAGTAAGGCCGGACGCTTGTCGTCAACAACGGATGAGAGCACGGTGTCGTACATTTCCTCCGGAGTCATCTCCGCTACTTTTATCCGATAGTTTTGCACTGTCGTTTCGTCTTCGTTGAAGAGCGTGCCTATCAACTCACCATTCGAGTACATTCGCGGTGCAAAAACGATCTCTTTCCCGCCGATAGATAGCGTTCGGGTACTAGAACTCCGTGTCAGGGAAACCCCAATGAGATCCTCAAATGAGCAGGCATCATTAAAAGCACTCCAAATCAGCTTGCATTCCTCGGTGTCGATGCCAGCAACATCCTTGGAGTCCTTAAACCGCTCAAAAGCAAATGCTTTTGCCTCTTCAAAGTTTTTCGAAACCACGGTCTTGTAAATATCCGAGAGAAGTTTCTGCTGCGAAACAACCGTCGAAACGCCATTGGCCCTATCCCCTATCTCGTTGGCTGCTGAGAGCGTATTGTCTGACTGCACTGGCGTTGTCAAACTAGACCCAGAAACCTGCGTTTCTTCGCCGTTTAGTGAATCTCCAAAGCCAGCAGAATCATCGGGAACGGCGGAAAGTTGGTCTCCAAATCCACCTTCCATCTGATCTGCAGCATCCTCGGCAACGGCAAGACCAGCCTCCTCATCAGGAGACTCGGCTGAGACCGACTTCTCCGCGTCGGTACGATCGCCTGCAGGAGGTCTTTCAAGCATATTAATACGAAAATAGGTAAGCCCAAACGCAAAGCTACCGACGGCAAGCACCGCGACAAGCTTCATCATGAAATTTGGCCCGGACGGTTTGCGTTTTGCTGGAGCAGCCCCCCCCTCTTGCGTCGCGTATGTTTTTAATTTTCGAACCGGAACATTCGTCAGGCGCCGCTTCGCCTTCAAGGATGGAGTACCTGATTCGACTTCAGCAGGCGAAGGCGCGACCGTGCTAAGCGGCGGTACATAATTCGTCGACTCGAGATAGGGTGGACGTCCATCAAGAACACGCTGTAGGTCTTCAATGACATCCTGCCACCAGGGATACCGCTCTTCTGGGGACTTCGCCATCATCTTCCGGATGATGTGTACAACGCCTGGTTTGATGCTGGGATTAAATTCACGCGGATTCGTCAGAGTGCCTACACGTTGGAGTTCCAATATTTTCATCGGATCAGGCTCGTCACCGAAAGGGGTAACACCCGTCACCATTTGATAAAAAGACGCACCGGCACTGTACATGTCCGAATGATAATCAAGGGAACGAAGACATTCTACCTGTTCAGGTGAGGCATAGCTTGGCGTTCCGACGACCATGCCATCATCGTATGCTAAGGGATTCTCGCCTGGCTTCACAAGCGTGGCACTGCTAAAGTTGATTAGCTTGACGGTGTCTCCTGAGCCAATTTGTACCGTTTCCGGCTTGATGTTACGATGAACAAATCCGCACTGCTTCCAGGCAGAATCAAGCACCTTTGCTATTTCCATCACAATGCGCATGGCTCGCACGGGATCTATTTTTCGCTCAAGATGCAGGATCGATGCAAGGCTGGTTCCGTCTACATTTTCATACACCACGTAGGGCACACCCTTCGCGGTTCTCGCCACATCGATAACCTGCAACAAATTGGGATGGCGTATCCGCGAAACTGCGCGGGCCACATTTTCAAAGTGCTCTGCTTGGGCCGCATCTTGCGACAACTCTTCCTTCAATACCCAAATAGTCACCAAGCGCTCTAACGAAATTTGTAACGCGCTCCATACGTCAGCCGCGCTCGTTTCGCCAGAGCGAGACAAGATCTGTAGCCCTGAAATCTCAGGGGCTCCACTTACAGAATTACGAGTTGATTCCCCTTGAGATGGGGATGTATTCTCTTCTACCTTCACAATATCTGACATAACGCAAAAACCAATTGGGGGATCAAACAGCATCGAATTGATAGATTGTTGTCGACTGCATCACTTCTCCCGGATTCAGGCGAATGCTTTCGAAGCCGGGCTTATTGGGGGCATCAGGCGCATGTTGGGTCTCGAGGCAGAACCCGTGGTGGGGTCCATACTTTGCTCCATTTTTGCCGCGTGTTCCGGCAGGAATAAAGTTCCCAGCATAAAACAAAACACAAGGCTCTGTAGTCCAAGTCTCCATCATCCGACCGCTTTCCTGATCTTCTACGACAGCGCAAAGTGCCAGCCCAGGCGTCATCCGGTTGATAAGATAGTTGTGATCATAGCCACCCGCAAGCGTGATATACTTCGAGCGGTCTTCAAGGCGTTCTCCAATCCGGGTCGGCTCGGTGAAATCTACAGGGGTTCCCGCAACGGGAAGTACCTTCCCTGTTGGTAGCAACGCTTTGTCAGACGGCGTGAAGTGATCGCAATTGATCTGAACCAGATGGTCCAAGACATTGTACTTTCCGCCGTTCAAGTTAAAATAGGCATGTTGCGTCAAATTCACGACGGTAGGGGCATCGGTCATCGCCCAATATTGAATACGCCACGCATTGCACTCCATCAGGGTATAGACAACTCTCACAAAAAGATTTCCTGGATACCCTTCTTCACCATCAGAACTCAAATAACATAACTCGACTGCTGGACCCTCTGGGGTTTCCAGCGTTTTGGCATCCCACACCTTCTGATCAAACCCCTTAGTCCCGCCGTGCAACGAAACCTTCACACCGTCTTTCTCAGCATTCAATGGGATTGTGTACGTTTTGCCGTCCAGCTCGAAGGTTCCCTTCGTGATTCGGTTTGCAACGCGCCCAATGATAGACGACATGTAGCCATTTTCGTGGAACTTCTCGGGATCGTCGAATCCCAATAAAACATCTTCAAATACCCCGTCTCGATCGGGCGCGGTAAGTTCCAGAACCGTGCCGCCGAGATTGCTGACCTTCATAGTCATGCCGTTCTTATTCTTCAAAACAAAAGTCTTGTAGCTCATTGATTTTACCCTCCGGTGCACTCCTTAGCTGACTCTGAAAACTCACATGAGATCGTCGCTCAAAATTTCACGACCTAATAACGGCAATAATGTTATCATATATAGTAGCGACTAGGGTAGAGTTTTTTCAGGCTCCCAGGTAATCGGTCAGGCACAGGGGCTGTGCCTGACCGATTACAGTCGCTAGTTGCT
>CAZUAY010000130.1:0-10893 GCA_964618405.1 uncultured Lentisphaerales bacterium | reverse complement strand
AATGCTGTCCCTCTTTGAATGTTGTACTCAGTTACGAGTACAATATAATACCATATGCCTAAATCAGCCGCAAGAGAAAAAATGCGGTTTTTGCTAACTATTTTACGAAAAATCTTACCTGAGAATTTCGTGGACACCCAGATGCCACTACCCATCAACTAAATTGACGCGCACCCCTGAACAAGGGATTACATTTTTTTGGTTTTGTAGCGAGGCAGGCTTTATGGTACTATTGAGACTTAACCAAGGAGAGGAGTTCGGAGATGGTCACTAAGAATGCGGAAGCGGGTGCGAAGGCATGGTATTGGAAAAACAATGAGGGTGCCAAAAAAGGGCCTTTTGATATCAATTCTGTCCGAAGCTTAGTCTTGTCGGGTGACCTCAATGCGCAGACCCAAGTTTCTTCTAACGGGACGGATTGGCTTTCGGCCGTGTCGTGCTCTGACCTCGGATTTGATTGCATTGTTCTTGAAGTTGGGGAGTCGCTCAATGTTCTGGGACCTTTTGCTCGAGAATATATTGATCGGCATGATGTCATGTCGAGTGTTCCCTCTGATGGTATTCTCTTTGTCCGCGGCGGAACGGTTAGCGATGCGCTTCTCGGTGGCGTTTCCGGAACTACGGGTGCCGTTTTGGTTGAGAAGGTGATGGCGGCCGAAAAGGAACTTCGAGAAAGCGTCAAGGCAAAGCGAGCAGCCGAGGCTTCATTAGCAGCAAAAGATTTAGAATTTGATGCAGAGCGTCAGAAGCTCAACAGCATTATCTCGGGGATGAAGGCCGCCGAACTCAAGGTGCAGTCTGAACTAGAAGGCCTGCGGTCTGAATTAGAGGGGTTGGATGTCGGCAAGGTGCGATGTTCGGAACTAGAGGCAAAGCTTGTTGATGCGGAGAATGCGGCTGCCAAGGTTGCTGTGGAGGCTGCACGTAGAGGTCGAGAGGCGAAAGAGGCTGCACAGAAAATTGCTAAACTTGATGCTACGATATCGGAAACAAAGGCTCAAGCTGCTGACGTTGAAAAAAAGGTGTCAGAGATTGTATCGCAGTATGCACAGCTCGAAAAACGATTTATCGAAATTGGCAAGAAGTTGACGGAACGCGAGGGTCGTTGTGTGGAGCTGGAAGGTAAGATTGCCGAGTTTAAGAGCCGGATTTTAGATTACGAAGACAAGGTCGTGGAACTTCAGAAGAAGACACAAAACGCTGATGCAAACGATGCAAAGCATCGTGGATCGGCGAAATGGCTTCAAGAAAAACTTGCTGACCTTGCAGGCGAGGTCGCGGAGCGTTTTGATTCGCCGGCGCATTCTCCGACGGAGTCTTCTGAGATCCTTCGGCCCGTAGCAGAGGCTCCTCGCCTATCCAGCAGGAGACTTGAGGAGACTGAGCCCGAAATTGTTGCGCAGACTGAAGGGGAGTCTGGCTGCGTGGTTCGACTCCGCCCCACCCAAAAAGGGGAGTCTGCACAACCGCAACTCGCAAAACTTTCCGCAATTGAAAACCAGCTCAAGCGTGAGATCTCCTCGCTTGGAGCGTCTAAGGTAGCGTCCAAGGTCGCAACGGGAGCAACCGGCCACGATGGTTTTATCGGTGTTTTTAAGCGCCGAAAATAAGCGAGTCGCTCGATGTCCGCCATGTCAGATAAACTAGAATCAAAACAGAAACCTGAGGGTGCCGTATCGGCACCGAAGGAGTGGTTTGTCCGGATGAGCAATGGGTCGATGTTCGGCCCCATCAACACGAAAGGGCTCGTACATTGGGCCTGTGACGGACGTATTATGCCCGACGATGAGATTTCGCCTGATCGCATCAACTGGCAGGCATCACGCGAGCTTGAAGCGTTGGGGATGGACACGATGCTGGAGCGGCCCGACGGCACGTTTATGGGGCCGTTCAACGCAAAGGCCATAGACCCCTTGGCTCGAGAGGGAAAGATTCCTCCGCGGTCGAAGCGTTTTCACGTCAGTGAGCTAGAAGCGCGAATTGCCTCGCGTCAACCCGCACTTTTCGGCGAGGATGCATGGGATCGTGAGCGGGAGTATCCTGCGTCTCTGGAGGAGAGAAAAGCGAGTTCACTTGTTGCGGAAGAAGTTGCCGAAGGAATTCGAGCGGGATTCGAGGAGCAGATCGAGGCCCTGCAACGTGAAGCCAAAGATTCGCTTGCGGAGTATGAGCGCACGATTGAATCGCTTGAAGTTGAGCGCGATGCGTTGAAAGCGCAATTAGCCGCTCCGAGACCTGCGGAGGTGAACCCCGAATTTGACGAGTTAGTGGCCGAGTGTGCAGAGCTACGTGCGAGACTTGCCGAGGTAGATGCGGCCTTGGCTCGCGAGCGATCGGTTGATTCTGTGCCCAAGGAGGTGTATGAGCGACTTGCCGCAGAATGCACAGAACTGAAGCAAAAAATCGCTGAGACCGAAGCGACAAGAGCGAGTGAGCGCGAAGATTTAGAAAAAAAGCTTGAAGAAGCGAGAGAACTGAGAACAGCGCAAGTCGCCCAACAGGAGGGCGTGATCGCGGGTCTAACCGCGAGATTAGCTGAGGTAGATGAGGCTTTGGCTCGCGAGCGAGCAATCGATTCCGTGCCTAAAGAAGCGTATGAGCGCCTTGCGATGGACTGTGCATCGTTGAAGCAAAAGCATGCTGAGACCGTAGCTACAAGAACGAGCGAGCGCGCTGTGTTGCAAAAAAGGCTTGAAGAAGCGTCTGCGAACACCGCTGAAATCCAAGAAGAATTCACCGAGCTTCTCGCTTTTTCGAATGAGCGTGACAGCGAATCTAGGGACAAAATCAGGCAGCTAGAGGCTGAATTATCAGAAGTGACTGAAACGGCAAAGACGCAGAACCTTGTTCCGTTGCGCCGGGTTGAGGAGGCAGAGGCGAGAATTGCGGAGATTATGCGGGAGCGTGATGCCATCAAGGATATGCTCGCGGAGGCGGGAGCAAACACCGCTATCGCAGAACGCCCAGCGGAAGGGGATATTGCGATTGTCAAGATGTTCGCTGAAGGTGCACTTGAGATGATGCGCAAGACCCTTGAACAAGAAAAAGAGCGCAACACAGTCGCCCGAGCAATCAGCGCGGAGATGCAGAATTCGATTCATGCGGAGATTGAACGGATTGAACGTGTTCTGGCTCGTGATCCCGGTGAAATCTCTCGTGCTGAGCAAATGGAGCAGCGCAACGAACGGCAGATTGCCAAGCTTCAGCAAGAACTTGAATCCGCGCGGAGGCATCATCAGGCAGACATGGCACGCGCTGAGTCAAACGACAAAGCTCTTGAGGGGCGCTGCAAGGCTCTGATCCAGAAGGAAGCGTTGTTGCGAGAGAAGTTGTCGCGGATCGAACACCGAGCGGCTGACTACGATTCTGTTACCAGTCAATTACGCCGCAAAGAAGTCTCATTGCTTGCTGCGGAAAAAGAATTTGAAGGCGCGCGCCAGCAATGGCAGATTATTGAAGCAACGTTACAGCATCGCATTGATGAACTAGAACGGGGTGCCGGCCTCCTTTTCGACACAGAGGGGCAACCTCGCCAACCTGAAACAGAACCACTCGCTTCAAACGTAGAAGCGAAAAATTTTCGCGTTGAACCCTGGATGAGAAGAATGAAAAAAAGCTGAAGCGAATGAGCTAGCATGCAGCATAGTTTAAATGATGGAAAACAGAATGAACAACATGGAAGAAAACAAAAACTCGGATCCCAACACCCAAGAAAATGCGGATAATTTTTTTGCGTTGTCCGTCCCCAAGAGTGAAGAATCGTTTCCCGTACTCAAGGCATTTCAAGATTTTTTAGATGCAGAGCGGGAGCGTGCGCGTCGTCGTCAAATGACCCTCGCGATATCCTTTATGGTGGCACTCGTTGTATTGGTGGTGCTGTTTTGCGGAATAGGAGTCGTGATCTTTAGTGGGATGGTTACGCGTAGTGACTCGAAGCAAGACAAGCTTCTTGAAATGCTACTTTCTCAGCGCGCGGCTGCTCAGCAAGCATCGGTGACGGTTGCCCCTGCGCCACGAGCCGAACCGGATCCGGTCATCAATGAGATGATGACGGTTCTCAAACAATTGAGGGCCGAGACGGCTGAATTGAAGGCAGCGGCTTCCGAGGTTGCAAAGCCTGTTTTGCAAAGTGTCTCGGTAGCTCCTGAGGTCAAGTCGGAAATCCCTGTTAAGAAGACGGGTGTTTTCTCCTCACCGAAGCGCCGACCCGAAACTGAGTCACCCCCACCACAGGTTGAGGCCGTTGTTGAAGC
Organism: uncultured Lentisphaerales bacterium; assembly: GCA_964618405.1. Taxonomy (GTDB): domain Bacteria; phylum Verrucomicrobiota; class Kiritimatiellia; order RFP12; family UBA3636; genus JBBQIY01. The sequence goes on along the minus strand of CAZUAY010000130.1, from coordinate 6,640 downwards.
TCCTGCGGAAGCTTCGCCTTCTCCTCAGAATGCTGTTGAGGCGTCACCTCCTCTCGCTCTTTCTACTCCTCTTTCTCCTCCTGCTCCGGTGGTGGAGCGGAAGTCCGATCCGAATGCTCCTGTTCAGGTGAAGGTTGTTCCCTCGCGTGAAATGCACTTGCCTGCAGATCATGAGGCGAGTGAGATATCGGTTGTAACCGAGGGAAACGTTAAGTTCCCCTGGCGAATTTTGATGCCGACTGGCGCTGAGACGAAGGACGCTGCGAAGTGAAATTTTGTGTATTAGCAAGTGGTAGTAGTGGCAATAGTCTGTACATCGAATCGGGTGCTACACGGGTTCTGATTGATGCGGGTATGAGTCGGAAGATTATTCAGTCGCGACTTTCTGAAATTGGCGTGTTGCTCGATGATATCAATGCGCTTTGTGTGACGCATAACCATTCGGATCACACGGCTGGTATTCCTGTCATTTCGGCTCGTCATCGTCTGCCACTTTATGCAACAGAGGGCACGTGTGCGGCAGTTGAGTCGAACACTGGAAAACAATTTGCTTGGAATGTGTTCCAAGCGGGCTGTACATTTGAAATCGGTGAGCTGACCTTCGAGGCATTTTCGGTTCCTCACGATGCCGGCGATCCTGTCGGTTTCGTGGTCAGCGACGGTAGGTGCAGGCTCGGAATTGCGACGGATATGGGCGAGGTGCCCGAAGTGGTAGCGCATCATCTGAAGGGTTGCAACGCGCTGGTGATCGAATTTAATCACGATGTGGAATTGTTGCTTAATTCTGATCGGTCTTGGTACTTGAAGCAACGTATTTTAGGGCGCAAGGGGCATCTTTCAAACGAACAAGCTTCTGAATTGCTGAAGCGCGTAGCGAGCGAGCAACTGCGTACGATTTTTCTTGCGCACCTGAGCGAGAAATGCAATACGCCTGTTATTGCGATGCAATGCGCAGAGTTGGCGTTGGCTTCCTGTGGCCTGTCAGGTCTCACACGCATCTGCATGCATTCATGGCCGGGCGAGATGATTGACGTCTAACGAACTCAACAAGTTGAATCACACCTTAGTCGTACCAAACCCGCCAGAGCGTGAGCCCTTGTGGCGGTGCACTTGAGACGCGGGAAGTACGTAGCTTCGATGCAATAATGTCATCGACGGCGGCTGGGTTCTCACGTCCCGTTCCGACCGCGATCAAGAAGCCTGCAATGCTACGAACCATTTTGTAGAGGAAGCCGCTTCCTGTCACGCGGATTTCCACTTCCGATCCTTCAGCGATGATCGCGACCGAGAAGATCGTGCGTACGGTGCTTTCGAGCACACGCGATGGGGTAGCGCTGAACGCGCAGAAATCTTTTTCGCCAACAAAGTGAGCGGCAGCTTCTTGCATGGCACTGATGTCGAGAGGTTTAATCACGTGTGCGCGATAACGGCGCTGTAAGGGATTCATGACCTCGGCATTCCAAATTCGGTAACGATACTCTTTGCCAACTGCACTGCGCCGTGCGTCGAAATTTGGCTCCGCAATTTCAGCCTGCAGAATTCGGACGTCGCCGGCAACCATCCTGCCGTTCATCGCACGACGAAGCTGAATGGGTCTCATCTCGCGCCCAAGGTCCATGTGTGCGACCTGTCCATTTGCGTGTACGCCGGCGTCAGTGCGTCCACTACCGTGAATGATAACCGGTTCGGCGTTTGGCGAGAGTGGGAGGACGGCCGCTTCAAGTTCCTGCTGAACGGTTCTCAATCCGGGCTGCACTTGCCAACCGGAGAAGTCGGTTCCGTCGTACGATAAGGTGAGCTTGTAGCGCATGGTGGTAGCGTGTACGACTAATGCTTTGACGCTTGGCGCAAATAGGGTAGGTAACGCAGCGAGTAGGAGCCAGCGGAAAGGAGTGTTACCGCGATGAGCGCGGCTTCGAGGGAATAGATCAGCACGGTGGGCAACGTGCCTAAGCTTTCGTAGGCAGGATGGTGCATCCGCAGTGTTTCAAGGCCGAGTTGGAGATGGATAATGACGATGACGGGAAATCCAATGACCGTGCGCAATTTTCCAGACCAGTTGGCGCGGACGTCAGCGCCGTATTCGGAGCCCACGGAGCGCAAGAAAGAAACCCATTGATCGCGCAGCATCGAGATGACATCAAGGGCAAGAAGGACAAGGGCGTGTGTGATGTGTTCGTTATACAACGCTACGAAGGTTGCGGTCGGCAAGGCTACGGCATAGAAGACCTTGTCCATGAGCGGATCTGCAAGGGCACCGAGACGGCTGGCGACGTTCCATTTGCGTGCGTAATGGCCATCAAGCAAATCCGTGAATGCCGAAAGTGCCATGATGATCACAGCAGCGCTCACTAAAACAGGTGAGGGGTAAAAGAGATTGATGAGCGTGAAGAGCGAGGCGATGATGACCAGTGGGGCTCTTCCGCAGGTGAGGAGCATGACGATGGCGTACTTTTTCATAGAGAAAGGGGCAGAAGAATTATGAATTACAAATTAGTTTTTGAACGACTTCGGCGAAGCCGGCGCCACCTTCAGAGGCGGTGATGTGCGCTGGTTTGTGGCAGAGTCTAGGAAGGAAGGGGGCGATGTTCGCAACACCGAACGAAATGGGAAACGCCTCGAACATGGGTTCGTCGTTTGGCGAGTCGCCAACAAAGGCATAGTCAGTGGGGCAGTCATCGAAGTTCCGCCCATCGACGTCCGCGATGTAACGTTTCGCCATGGAAAGTTTGTCATAGTTGCCAAACCACCCGTTCACATGGATGGAGCTAATTTTGGCGATGGCTCCGTGGCGGTTGAACACAGCGACTATTTTCTCGATGGCGGCATCGGGAAGCCTCTCGACATCTTCGCAGAAGTCGACGGCGAGATCGTATTCCCGATACGCCTGATCGGAAGCGATTCCACATCCCGAGACGGCCACAAGGACTTCCTGGCGGATACGTTCAAGTTTGATTCGATTCTCGGCGCGCTCGGCCGGCGGGAACACGTGGACACGCTCAATACCCGACTTTGTTTTCCGAAAATAAAAAGCGCCGTTTTCGCCAATGACGCCATCGACCGGCCACATCCGAGCGATGTGATCGCACCAACCTGCGGGACGTCCTGTCACGGGGACAATGCGTAGCCCAGCTTCTTGTGCGGTCCACAGAGCCTCAAACGTTTCGCGCGGAATCAAGCCGTGCGTGGTCATCGTGTCATCAATATCACAAAAAAGAATCTGCATGTCGAAAAAGAAGGTGTGCTAGTCGGAGGCGGGGTTGTTTGTGGAATTCATCCATTCGTTAATCGCCGCGGTGGCAATGTCTGCTACTGCATCGGTTTGCTGTTTCGCTGCGCTGACCCGATTGGTCATCGCGGCTTCGATTTTCGGAGCATTCGCTCTGAGTAATGGGACATTCGTTTCGGCGAGTGTGTTGAACAACGTGCCAAGGCCGATGACGAGGGCAGGAGGCGTATAGCTCCACAGGGTAGGCTTGTTGTCGGCATCGAATTTAACGGGCTGGCGGACGCCGACATAAAGATTTTTGGGGTCGTTGTAAAGCCGGACGGCGCGGAGTAAGGCACTGGCGCGGTTCGTGTACATCATAAAGATCTGATATTCATCTCCCTCGACGAGGCCACGGGGAAAATCTGTCGGCTCTGCCTTGACGAGATTGGCCAGGATGTTTGTCGTAATCTCGGCAGAACAAAACAGGTAGGCATTGCTGGCGGCTCCATCGCTGTCGAGCATGAGTCCCATGGCCACGATGGGATTCGATGCATACATTCGGACAATGTTGGCTGCCTTGACTTGTTCCTTGTTGTTCTTGATGTCGCGCCAATAGAGAAATGCAGCGCCTACGATTAGCAGGATGCCGGCGATGTTGAGGATTATAACGTGGAGCTTGGACTTTGTTGGAACTGCGACGTCTGAAATTTTGTTGTTCATTTTAACGGTTTCCTGTTACATCGGGGATCAAGACTTATTTTTTAAAGAGGTTTTTCATGCTTTCGCGCATTTTAGCGGCAGCAACTGCTCGATGGGAAAAACTGCATTTTACATCAGATGCGAGTTCTGCGAAAGTCTTATTGTAGCCGTCAGGCAAAAAAAGCGGGTCGTAGCCGAATCCATTCGTGCCTCGGCCCTGATGGAGAATCGTACCGGGGCAGTGCCCTGTCGCGACGAACTCGCGACCGTCTGGAGAAACGAGGGCGATGGCGCAGGTAAAGCGCGCGGTGCGCGGTGTGGAGAGGCGAGCCATCTTCTCGAGGAGCAGGCGGTTGTTTGCTTCATCGTTGCCGTGCTCCCCCGCATAGCGTGCGGAGTAAATCCCTGGTTCGCCTTTGAGAGCGTCGACTTCTAGCCCCGAGTCGTCGCCCACTGCCCATTCGCCCGTGAAGTCGCGTAAGGCGCGAGCCTTGATGAGAGCATTCGCTTCGAATGTATCACCGTTCTCCTCGACATCGGGTGCGCCTGGATAGTCGGTAGCGAGGCGAAGGCAGTCCTTTGGGATGTCGAAGAGCTTTCGGAGTTCGATGAGTTTGTGGGGGTTACGTGAGGCGAGAACGAGTGTGGGATAATTCAACGTGTACTTTTCCATTGTTTAATCGGTCGGAGCTTTCTCTGTGTCTTCCTTCTGGCGATTTGCTTTCTTGTACGGATTCTCTGTCACATCGCCTGTCTCACCATCGTACTGGTTGAGTTCCGCAGAGCGGCCTTGGATGACGGTTGCGATGTTGCGTTGTGCGTCAAGTTTCTCTCGAACCTCTTCGAGCACAGGGTAGAGCAGCGGCACGAATTCATTGAGCTGATCCTTCCACGCATCGGGCTTCTTCGGGTCGCGTAGTAAGCTGATCGAAACGTAACCCCAGCGAGGTCGATAGTTTCTGAGCGAGTTATCGATTGCCATGTGGAGGAACCGGCTCAGATGAGAATTGGTTTCTCGTTCTGGATTGAAAAGCCAATAGGCATAAATCGATGAGACCGAGGTCTTGGTGCCATCGGCCTCTCCATAAAATTGTTGCAGCTCGAGAATGGTGATTTCCAGTGTTGAATCTGGACCGGTTTTGACATCGTAAGGGTATTCGTTGGTGATGCGGTTCCCTTGAGAGACGAGGCAGGTCTGTGGCCGGTGGATGCTGCGACGTTCAATGCCAGAAAAGACGATCGTTGCCTGGATGGGTAAAGATCCGTCTCGAATGTACTCCCGCCGGAAGATTGGGGTATTGTCGGGAAGTAATTTTTTTTCACCGATGGAGATAGGCGCAAGGTCTGAATCGCAGACTGGACAGGTGGTGCGGACTTCCACCACGCCGTTGGTCTCGATTCGCAAAGTGGATTCGCGGAAGGCGCGCGAGCACTGATCGCTATTGCAGAATAGCATGCGTTCCGCCGTGTAACCGCCGAGCTTGGTTGGCATTTCGAGGGGAATTTCCCCCGTCGGATTACCATAGATCACGCGTGGTCTCGACAAATAAAACGCGGTTCCGGCGATGAGGACGAATGCGATCAGGCCTGGGATCGCTTTTTGGGCTTTAATGCGCAAAGTTTGGCTCTCCAGTTAAGTTGAATAATTGAACCTGTGCCCATCAGCAACAGGATCGACAGAAAAAAGACAAGGAACCCCGACAGGTCGTGATAGAGCATCATGGCAAGGTCCATACCAATCCATTCCGCAACGAGACCGAGCGAGAAGATGCGCAGCGCGTTCGCGAGCATGGCGAGCGGTATTGACATGGCGAAGAGGATCAGTCGCCGCCAGAAGCCCGTCATGGTGAGGTAAGCGTAGGGCGCCGCGAGCGCCGTCATGACAATCAGCGAGCGCAGACCGCTACAGGCGTCTGCAACATCAAATTGAAATCCACCGCCTGCGTTGCTAAAGACGACCGTTCCGCGACGGATCGCTTCAATCCCAACACCGTGCATAAACACGCAGGCGAGTGAACTTGCCATCAGGCGAAGCGGCATGGTGACTTCTAGAAGCAGAGAGCCACAAAAACAAAGGAGCGCATAGCCTGCCGGGAAAAGGAGAAGCTTTGCTACCTCCCATCCCCAGATTGCAAAGGGGATTCCCCAGAAGACGCCAACCGTTGCGCCAAGGGAAAGCCGGGGGAGTTGCGTACGGAACCCCAGAACATGAATCGCTAAAGACGCGAGGACGACGGCGAGGCCGACGAGGCTTGGCTTTACTTCTGCATCTGCAATTTTATCGCGGTTTCTGTAAATGACGAAAGCAGAGAAAAGGAGCATGACCCAGTTGTTCTTAAAATTTTCGCTTTTCCACTGCATCGACACCCAGCTAAAAATAGAGCTCGGCTCCATGGCAACATCGGAGTCGCTCCCGTAGCTTATAAAAAGCCAAAATGCGGCAGCGACTGAAAGCAGAAACATAAAGGCCCGTTCGGGGCTTGGCTTGTAGCGTCTCAACGACTCGGCAAGTTTTTGCATAAGGCGACTATATTACAGGTTGAGCGTTTTTTTTTCAAGGGACAAACGTGAGACCGATTACAGTCGCTAGTCGCTAGTCGCTAGTCGCTAGTGGCGAAGGTTTTGGACAAGATTACAAGATTTTTCGGATGCAGTGTTGGGGGAAGTCGCTAGTTGCTAGTTGCTAGTCGCTAGCAAGACCCCGTTTCTTTGTGGTTGCGAAGCGAGGTG
>CAZUAY010000129.1:0-10956 GCA_964618405.1 uncultured Lentisphaerales bacterium | reverse complement strand
CTACGCACTACTCACTACTCACTCTCTTCAGGGGGCCTGGGGTGCCCCCAGCGGAAACTACTCACTACGCACTACGCACTACTCACTCTCTCCAACCTCACAACTCACAACTCGCAACTGTAATCGGGCAGTCAACGGGGCACCCCCCGTCACTGACCGATTACTTAGTCACAGTCAGCAACTGCGTCAGAAGTGTTCTTCGGTGAAGTTTTTCCTTTAAGTAATTTTGCAGAAAGGAGTGCGAAGCCGCCCGCAATGACCTCCCGCTGCACGATAATGCCCGTCGGCATTTGCAAGGAAACATTAGCGAAATTCCAAAACGCTTTAACGCCGCTGGCCACGAGCTCCTCAGCAACCATCTGCGCACAAGAAGACGGCAAACATAAAATTGCGAAATCTGGCTTGAGCCGCTTGACCATCTTTCGCATGTAACGAACATCAAAAACCTCATGTCCGTGAACAAAACGTCCAATTTTCGTAGGGTTGGAGTCAAAGACGGCTACAATGCGCATCCCGTAATCGAAAAATTCTTCATAGCCGAGCAAGGCACTGCCGAGGGAACCCGCGCCAATGAGGCACGCACGTCGTTCACGATCCCAGCCTAGGAAATGGCGAACGGCATCAATCAATTCATGGGTCTTGTAGCCTACGCCGGGCATTCCAGCGAGTCCGGTGAGTGCAAAGTCTTTTCGGACAATGATCGGGTCGAGGTTCATATAGTCGGCGACAAGCGTCGTCGACACAAAAACCTCGCCCGCATCCCGCAATTCTATAAGCTTATGCAGGTAGGTGGGCATGCGCCGGATTGAAGGCGTATTGGGGAGTTTAATTCTGTCCACTACGACTCAACCTCGATAAGAAGTGCGCCCGTGAAAATGCTATTCCGCATCTGCCGATTCGTCAGTAACTTCCGAATCTAATGGATACTGGGTAACTGGCTTCATCTCCAAAAGCGTTCTCGCGCGCCATTCGCTCCAGACGAGATCAGAGATCTCGGTGAAGAGTGTTCCGAAAGCTTGATTTCTAATGGATGAGTACATCATCGAGTCACCAGGAGTTCTTTCGAGAACTTGAAAGAAAAGAGCACCTTCGGGGACAGGAATCGGAGACGTACAGATCTCGCCAGCGTTCATCCCCGCCATTTTCTCAGCAACAAAGCGAGCAGAAGGTACTTCAGAATTGCCGTAGGCGGTCATAAAAGAAAAAACGAAGTTGGTACTGACGGAAAGTCCCTGCTCAGTAGCGGTGTCGCGAAACGTCTTATCCGATTCGGGGCCCAGCGCTAATGCTTCAGCCACTTTGTCCAATTCCGAACGGAAGGCATCGTCTGCAGCATCCGCCTGCGCAGCGGCCCTGACGCGGGGCTGAATAGACTCCAGTGAGGAGATACGTGAGGCTACGTTGGTAAAGAACCCCATGACATACGACTCCGCTCCGCCGTTCACGGCCTCGCTGAATCGATTAACGAGCGACTCTGGATCCAATGCAAAAGCGGCTTCGACGAAGACAGGCGAAGAATCGGCGAGAACCGGAGCAGAAGTTGCCGTAAAAAGGCGACTCGTGAGAACAGAAAGTCCCTGGGAGGCCGCGGCGGCTTCAAACGTAAGACTTTCGGTGGTGTTGGTAAAGAAGACATCAGAAAAATCGGCAGCGGCACGATAGGCTAACACTTGCGAAGCTTCGGACGCGAGTTCATCCTCGATGGCCTTTCGAACCTCCTCAAGCGGCTTTGTGGTCTCAACTCCGTTGGTCCCCTTTTCCACATAGCGCGTGATGTTCGAATCGTAGAAATCGATTACTTCGTCCTCTTCGACAGCGACGTCACCGAGATAGTCCTTGGCCTTGAAAACGGTGTAAACGACCTGTCGCATATCGGGCTGTCGGTAGCGCTCCTGATTCGCTTCGTAGAACTTCAAGACGTCTTCGTCTGTTAATTCCATCGTCGCCGCTTCAAATTTGTTTGACAAAATAGCGGTGGTAAGCGTAAAAGAGTCCGTATAGCTGCGGACGCGCTCGGCCAGGGTGGCTGGCGGAACCCATGCAGCAGCCGCAATAATTTTTTCTAGCCGCGCAAGCGTAATCTGCCTGCGGACCATTTCCTCGTATTGTCTTGTGGTGAGGCCAGCGCGCTGCAAGATCAATTTGAATACCATCGGACTGAATAGTCCGCTCTGATCGTGGAACGACTTATCCGCATGGATGGAATTCACGAGCTCCTGATCCGAAACCGAAATGCCGAGCTGGGCAGCAACTTTCAATGCGGCCAACCGTTCCCACGTCTCGCGTTCGGGCTGCGCTATTTTCTTGGAACCCTGCTCCCGTTCGAAGGCCACTGCGCGACGCATCAATGCATAATCCTCACGTGGCACCGCCTCGCCACCTAAAGTACCTGCTCCCGGATCTCCATTGTTTTTTCGACTACATGACATATCCGATCCCACAAATGCCACTGCCACGATAGTTGCGAATGCGCCCCAGATCCACTTGTTGCGGATCATGTTGTTGAACTTTATGATAAACACGGAAGAAACCTCTTTTTCGCTATGCACCTAGGCGGTTGAAAGCCTGTGTCAAAAAAGAGACATCCCGCCGGTGCTGATCACGGGATGCCTTTCAGATCACGAAATACGCTATCGCAGTCCAACAGGTGTCGGGGAAGGCTTTGTCGTCGAAACTGGCGAAGGCCCAATTGCCGCGCCAGGAATCGTTGTCGTTGTCGTCGTTGTCGATGTCGATGTCGTTGTCGTCGTTGAAACGGTCACAATCATGGCTTCGCTAAGACGAGGCAACTCTGCACCTTCGCCTCCGAGCGCAGTGATGACGGCATCATAGGTGTCTTTGCACTGCCAGGCACGAGTTGCGCCCAGAACTGCAATGGCGTTTTCAATTCCGTAAGTCGCGACATCCTTAAGATTTTCTGGGACGACTTCAAGCGCACTTACGAGTGATATTGAGTTTGAAGAAGCATAGCGCAATGCTGCAAAAACCTGCCTAACAAACCCCATACGCTCAGCATCGCCTTCATCTCCATCTGGTGCAAGAGCAAGCGCACTTTTGACTATTGTACTGACGATGACAATTTTGTCGGCATCGCTCCAATCCGCTACAGCCGCAACAAGGCAACTTGAGATTTCTGAAAGAAGGGCAAGCTTCTCTTCGTAATTTTTACCCTTTGCGACAACAGAACTCACAGCTTTTGAGGTTATTTCGACTGCCTTATCGATATCCCCCTGGCTATCGGAAAGCATCCTCGCAAGTGCGATGTACTGACGAGACACGAGAAGATCGGAACCCGTTTCGGCAGCGAAGCCTGCAGGGACAATAAAATTGTACCCTACGAAGCTAACTAAAATCGATACAACCATCATCAAAACAATTCTTTTCATATTTATCTCCTGCTTATTTTTAGGAAGCTGCAAGGCTTTACAAAAGCCATTACCAATCGAAATTAAAAACCTCGAGTTCACCCGCTGCTGGCGTTTTCGGCTTTTCGGATGAAACCGCTTCTGTCGTCGGCTCTATAGATTCACCAGCAGGTTCATCGGCACCAAGATCAAGTGGAGCCTCTTCCGGAGCCGCTTCCACAGCGGCTGCTGCAGGCTCCTTTCCTGCCAAAACCGTTGCTGAATCAATAACAGCCTTCTCACCGTGTAAATAGGCGTATGAATTAATAGTCCCATCCGGATAGGCTGTCATTACCGAAACGGCCATTTTTCCACCTATCTCCGCATACCGCCGCCAGATCTTTACCACGCATCGGAGTTTGAACGAAACGACTTCCGTCGCATCGATGCCCTTTTCTATGACACCCAAAAATTCGCCTGCGACGTTGGTAATTCGCGTATAGTCTTTGTTGCCAAAGATCTCCACAGCCGCATTGCGCCGCATTGAGTTTATTTTGAATTGTGGACCTGACACTTCCATGGTGCCACTTTCTGTGGCGAAGAAGATTGAATAATTTTTTCCGTCATAATCGACGCCAATCTCATTGCGCTCTGTCAGCTTGAAGCAGTCAGCAAGCGGAGTCTTCACGATGATCGCGTTGATCCCAGCTTCAATCAGCGCGTCGCCAGCTCCGCCCGTCTTAACCGTACTTACCGAAATAAAGGTTTTGAGTTTTCCTGACGCAAGATCGAAAATCATTTTTTGGGAATCGTCGCCCTCGCCGTTTATGATCGCCAAGTCGGATCCTTCCGCAAGCTTGAACTTATGATCAGCCGACAAAGAAAAATTCAATTCCGGTTTCGCGGTTCTGGCCTTCCCGTCCCACTTGCTCACGACGAGTCGTGAGCCGTATGGATAAGCGTGAGCTTCCAAAACCTTCTCAGGAGCATCGCTACCGGGCCGAAAGACCTTGACATCTCCAACAACAGAGGTGACCTTAAAAAGCGGGTCGAAAATTTCGCCCGTGACATTACCGCAACATGCGGCTAAAACCACAGCGGTGACCAATCCAAAATTAAAACTAACTCTCATAGTCTCGTTATTCTCCGATCAAAAATAAACCCATTTCTCATGAAAGACCAGCAGATCAAAATGCCGACTCGTTTAAACAGGTGGTAATAATAGTTCCGAAGCGGAACAAAGTCAAATCGAAACATTGCATTTTGACTCCCTATTCGTGACTTTTACTAAGTGCCATAGAGTTGGTTTTTTTGAATATAGGCGCGGACCTTGGGATGTACCAGCTCTAAAATGGACTCGTTCGCCGCCATACGCCTGCGAATTTCTGTCGAGGACACCTCAAAATTAAAGTCATGAACAACCCCTCTTGTCAGCCAATTTCGAGTCTGGGCATCGAAGCCCACAATTTTTTTAGCATCCCAGCCTGACCGAGCTAGCGTAATGAATTTGCAGAGCCGAACCAAAAGCTCTGCCTCTTTCCATTGGTGTAAGGTTACCAACGAATCTGCCCCAATAATAAAAAACAGCTTCGTCTCAGGCATTATTGATGCAAAGTAGCGCACGGTGTCGATCGTATACGAAATACCAGACTTGAGAATTTCTACATCTGAAACGGAAAAGCAAGCTTCGTCCGCCGTCGCGAGCCGCAGCATGTCGAGTCGCTGTTCGTTTGACGCCTGCATGCGGCCAAGCTTAAAAGGCGATAGAGCCGCTGGAATGAAGCAAACGGCGTCAAGCCCGCCAAAAGACATCGCTGCACGAGCTGCTTCGATATGCCCGTTGTGAACGGGATCGAAACTGCCTCCGAAGAGCCCGATTTTGCGAGGTTTCGCCTTAATTTCGGCCTATCTCCCGTTTTAATTGCTCTGCCGTTTCAATGATGAAGCTCGCAAGCTTGTCATGAAGGTCTGGGCGCTCAAGCGCGTAGGTAATGTTCGTTTTGATGAAATCGAGCTTGTTACCTGCGTCATGTCGGCGACCGGCGACCTTCAGTCCATACATGGCCCGATGTGCGACTTGCATCTTCATCGCGTCTGTAAGCTGAATCTCACCATTCTTGCCGGGCTTCACCTTCGCGAGGTGATCAAAAATTTCCGGTGTCAATATATAACGGGAGGCGATTACCAAATTAGAAGGGGCATCCTCCGGCGCCGGTTTCTCTACTAAATCCTTGATCAGCATCACATCATCGGTCACCGCCGAGCCGTCAACAACGCCGTACCGGCTCACTCGCTCTCTTGGCACCTGCTCAAGGGCTACAACAGATTCCTGATAACGGTCGAAAACATTCAAAAGTTGCTGAGTGACGGGAATTCCATTGGTAGACTGCATCAGCGTATCGCCGAGCAGCACCGCAAAAGGCTCATTACCAACATGATGGCGTGCAAGCGAAATGGCATCGCCGAGCCCGTTCATCTCTTTCTGGCGAACATAGTGGATGTCCGCCATGTTGGCAATGTGCTTGATCATCGCCAGTTCTTCAAGTTTTTTCTTGGCTTCCAGCTCTGCCTCCAGCTCAAAACTGCGATCAAAATGGTCCTCCAAGGCTCGCTTTCCCCTACTGACAATGATCAGAATATCGGTAATTCCAGAGGCGACCGCCTCCTCAACCACATATTGAATCACGGGCGTGTCCACAATCGTGAGCATCTCTTTAGGCTGGGACTTGGTCGCGGGCAAGAATCTCGTTCCAAAACCTGCCGCTGGGATGACTGCTTTGCGTACTTTCATGAGTGATAGTTCCATTTTATTAAATTAATCGCGCGCTTCATGCGGATCATCGCCGCCGTGCTCATGCGCATGGGGCGGTGGGATGATCGAACGATCTTTCGCCACGCGCTGGCGAACAGCTTCGTAGAGTAAGATCGTGGTGGCAGAGGCGACGTTGAGCGAATCGCACTGCCCGAGCATCGGAATCCGAACGGGCGTCGTTACCGCGGGGTCAAGCCACGCCGCACTGAGCCCATACTGCTCTGCACCGACCACGATCGCGGTGTTGCCGGTGAGGTCATGATCTGAATACAACGCTTCCGCATGTGGCGTCGCCGCCAGAATCCGAAAATTTCGCGCGCGCAAAAACGCAATCGCCTCCGCACTCGTTGTATCGACAACGGGGAGCGAGAAAAGTGTTCCAATGCTGGCGCGCACCACGTTGGGGTTCTGAATGTCCGTGCAATGATCGCAGACAATCACCGCCGACGCACCCGCCGAATCTGCCGAGCGCAAGATCGTGCCCAGATTTCCTGGCTTCTCAATACCTTCGGCCACGATGATCAGCGCATGCTCTGGGAGTTGTAGCGCCTCGAGTGTTTTATGAAGCTGTGGGCCAATGGCCAGCAGACCATCAGGCCTATCTCGGGCGGAGATCTTTTCGAAAACCGGTGCTGTACAGGTCGTAAACGTCGCCCCAGCCGCCACGCAACGCTCGATGAGAAGCATTTCATGCGATCCCATATAGAGGTCGGGAGCCGTGATAATCTGCCACGGTTTATAATCGTTATCGAGAGCTCGTTTGATCTCCCGGTAACCCTCAATGAGCAAGGCCCCCGCCTTATCGCGATGGGATCTCTGCCGCAGGCGTGCAATATCCTTGATCGTCGGGTTCGACGGACTGGTGATGTGAACTGTCGGCTTCGTTTCTGTCATCGGTTCTGTCATGATTTTGCTTCTTTATATATCCGTTTTGATAGGGTATACTAGGCGGCTAATCGTGTCAAGGAAGTACATTATGAAGAAAGCCTCTACAGTCGCCATTACCTTTATCCTCGCCGCCTTGGCGTTGATCGCGGCAGGCGTTTCCGTACAAACGACGACCGCACCAACTGAAAAACCCGAGGATAAGACTTTGGTCGATGGCGTTGCTGCATTCGTAAACGGGGAAGCCATAACCATCCGTGACGTCGTCACGGGAATACCGGATCAACTCCGAATGCTGGCTTCTGACCCTGCCATGCGAGAAAAAAATCAACAGGAAGTTTTTGAAACTGCGTTTAATGCTTCGTTGGAAGAATGCATCGACCGACGGCTCATTGTGGAGGAATACTGGGCTGGTGAACAGCGTATCCCCGAAAGCGCCTTGGTGAAGTCGCTGAACGAAGTGATCGAATCGCGCTATAAAGGCGATGTCGCAGCGCTGCAGTCCGATCTGGCAAAATCCCGCCTGACCTACCGTGACTGGAAGAAGCTCATGGAAGAACAAATCATCATCCGTTCCATGCGCCAGTCCTTCGTCAACGCCAACATCCATATTTCTCCGAACGAAATTGCCGCCGCCTATACAGGCCAGAAATCTCAACTCACGGAACCGGAAAAAGTCAATGTGCTCACGTTCGCGCTAACCGCCGACGACACGTTCGAAGAGAACTTGGCTATCTTCCGGAAGCGACTCGCGAACGGCGATGAATTCGAAACGGTCGCAAAGACTCTTTCCGTCGACGCCATGGCCGAGGCCGGTGGAGACTACGGTTGGATCGTCCCCGACGAAGTCCTCGCACCCGTTCTCGCTTCCGCTATCAAGACCCTCAAGGACGGCGAAATGTCCGCCCCCTTACCGCTGGGCGATAAGCAATACGTCGTCTTTAGAAAAGCCTCCCGCCCTGCGAAAACCCTGACCCTCCGAGAGGCGCAGGAACAAATCGAACGCGGACTCTACGAAAAAGAGGCTCAACGGCTTTACGAAAGCTGGATTGCCCGTCTCCGTAGCTCGGCGCAAATCAAAATATTCGAATCCATCTGAACATGGAGACGACACCCAAACCCAATTTGACGAGTCCCCGAGAGGTTGTGGCACTTCTTAACGCCCACGGCCTCCGACCCAACAAAGTTCTTGGCCAAAACTTTCTCATCGATCGCAACATCCTCGACCTCATCGTGGCCACTGCGGAACTCACGCCAACAGCCAAAGTCCTCGAAGTCGGCGCCGGTCTCGGCGTGTTGACCGAGCAGCTCATGGAACACTGTGCCCATGTGACTTCGGTTGAAAAAGATCCCGGACTCCACAAAATTCTAGAGGAACGCTGGAGTGCCGATGAACGCCTTACTCTCATTCTCGGCGACGCTCTTGAAATCGATCTCGCCGGAATTCTCGCCTCCGGCACACGACACCTCGTCTCTAATCTCCCCTACTCCGTCGGCGTCCGCGTCGTCGTCGATGCCGCGACCTGCGAGACGCCTCCCGATGTGATGGCATTGCTCCTCCAAAAGGAAGTGGGCGAACGCTTCGCTGCCAAACCGGGAACCGCCGACATGGGTGCCATCACCGTCTGGCTTCAGCAACTCTACGATGTCACGCTCGTGCGCAACGTCAAGCCCACCTGCTTCCACCCTCGCCCAGAAGTGACATCCGTCATCATCAAGCTAAAGCGGCATCACCGCTTTCCTCTCGATTCAGCCGCACGCCTCAAGCTACGCACCCTCACCAAGGCATCGTTCCTCCACCGGCGCAAACAGATGGCATCGGCCATGCGCGACGCACCGGAAGGTCTCGCCCGCGACACGCTCTTCACACGCGAAGCCCTGACCGCATGCGCCGCTACTGAAACCGCACGGCCCGAGGAACTCTCCATCGCGCAGTGGGTCAACCTCGCCGCGCGTTGGTAGGGATTTCAAGGAGAAGTCGATCATTCACAACCCATCATTCACCGTATCCGCCGCACAAGCAGTCCTAAACAACCGAGGCGATAACCTCGAAATAATTGAAAAAATATTGGCACGCGGCGGACTTACCCACCGTTCAGCGAATCAAGATCCAAGAGCCTTGATACACAAACTCGTAGCAGCCCATATCCACAATTCCCGGCCCAGTCCGGTCGATGCGGGGGTTTCCGTCGAGGTCGGACGCGCCCACCATCCACGTCAGGTTGGTGCCGGCGTTCACGCAGGGAGAATCGCGGCGTAGCCGGAAGTCGAAACCTTCCAGACCTACGAATTTCGGGTCTGTATTGATGTTGCCCGCCTCGGCTCGTGCATACGTGGAGTGGAGGGTGGTGTTGGAGTTGGTGAAGGTTGTTCCGCCAAAGGTGTACCAATCGTCGATCAAGGCGTTCTGGTAGTTGAAGCGGACAATCGAATTGCAAATCGGGTTGATCGCCTGCGAACGGATGCCGCCGGGGCCGAAGTTGTTGGTGGATTTGTTGCTCACAATCGTGCAGTTGTGGATGTACAGGGGCCCCACAGCATTATACTTGTAGATTGCGCCGCCGATGCTTCCGGAAAGGTTGTTGTGAATCAGACAATTGTAAAGATAGTTTGTGCCGATGCCGATGACGAGCCCACCGCCTGTCCCCACGCCGCTGTCGTTGTTCCGGATCACGCAACGCCTGAGCGTGTTGTTTGCCACATGGGACTCGAACCCACCACCGTTGTTCTCGATCACGCAGTCGGTGATTAAGCCACTCAGTGAATCGGTCCCTCCGGTTGCATAGATGACCACTCCGCGACCCGGATTGTTGCGGATGATCGTGTCGGAAATGCGCAGACTGACATTGGAATCAATCTTTTTCGTCTTTGCGGGTTCGGGCCGGATCCCAAACCACCACGCCCATGTGGTAGCCGCCTATGCCCGGGACGCTGTTTGCGTAGTAGGCGGTCAGGATGCAGCCGTCTTTGCGTTGCACGCTGCTGGGGTAGCCGATGTCGCCCCGACCGGCGTCAAGCACGCGGTACGGCTTGCCCCAGGTGTGGCCTTCGTCATCGCTGAACAGGACTTCGACACCCTTGAGTGCGTTGCGGTTTCCATAGGACAGAACGAGACCGCCGTCGGCGAGGCGGAGGAGGTGGGCGGGGTGCATCAGCTTTCCGGTCGGCTTGGATCGGCATTCCCAGGTCTTCGCGTCGTCCTCGGAGTGGTACACCACCAAGCCTTCGCTCTGATAGCGTGCGGCGGCGAGCCATTGACCATCCCCCTGGTGCAAGAGCGCGGTTTCGTTGAAGCCGAGTGTGTCGGATAGGGAGACGGGCGTGCCCCAGCTCTCCCCGTCCCCACGAATGACGTAATTCTGCCTACCTCCATACGCGGCGACGCGCAGCTTACCATCCTTGCCGGACATGATATCGCCGAAGGGAACGAGGGCGAGACCGCGGGGATCGTGCGGAAAGCTCTCCTTGTCGATGCTCCAGGTTCTGCCACCATCCTTCGAGATGCAGACCCATGTGGGGAGGATCTCGCCGTAGAATGCGCGACCTTGGGCGTCGGGATCGCCGGGCTTCGACCAACCGCTGGTAACCAGAATGAGATGGCCCTCGGTGGTCAGACCCGCCGCGTGGTTCATCCGGTTTTGTTCCGCACTCGCGCGGGGTGCCGCGACGGCCCGTCTTTCCCAGGTGTCGCCCTCGTCTTTGCTGCCCCAGCACTCGATGTCGCCCGGCATTTGCCCGTGGCTCGGCTGGTTGTGGATCAGCGCCACGATATCGCCGTCCGGCAACCGGGTCAGATTCGGCCAGGCACAAACATTCGCGATCGCCACTTTCGCCTCGGGGCGCCGCCCCGTTTTATCGAGCACCCGCATGGGTTCCTCCTCCTCTGCTATCACCGAGATCGCACCGCACAAGGCA
>CAZUAY010000128.1:0-10962 GCA_964618405.1 uncultured Lentisphaerales bacterium | reverse complement strand
CTGTCCCCGACACGACGGGGGTTGGAAAACCCCCGCTCCGTTTGCTTCGCTCGTCCTCGCCCTCGCCCTCGTCCTCGATCCATGCATAACGTTACCCTCTCGGATTTTTGCGGTCGCTCCGCGCGGCGGGATTGCCTGTTTGTCGTTTGCACAGGCTGGAAGCCTATGCTCCCAGTGGCGCAATCTCTGTGGCTCCAACTCTCTGTGTTTAAATCCGCATCGCGCTTATTGCGACAACTGGGTTGATAGCACAGCAGAGCAAATCTCAGGCGTCACCCCGCAAAATACTTTCACCCCCACCGATTACCTTTTTCTTACCCTACTTCGCTTTAGTTTCCGGACTTCGTTTGCTTGAAAAAGTAGCGGAAGACCATTTGGGGTTGTTCAGTGGGCCTGTTGCCTGAAGTTCGAAAAATTTCGAGAGCGGGAATAAAACGTAATAGAGGCTTTGTCCCAACCAGGTTTCGCGATTGAGCAGGTGTACCTTTAAATTCAAATCGATTTGTCCGTCGTGGTCAAGCGTTCCGTATCCTGAGGCGCTGAATACATTTCCCTTAATGTTTAATTTGTTGATTTGGAGCACACCGTTGGTGAAGGTCACGGAAGAATCAAGGGAGTCCTGAGCGAGGAGGAAATCGATGCCAGGGATGTTTGAAGCGATGATTTCCGTTAGGCCGGCAAAGAGTGGGACGCGATAGAGTTGGACGTCGTGCAACTCTGAGGACGCCGATCCATGGAGTCCATGAATAAAATCGACTGCATTTGTCACGATGCGGCCTGCGATCGTATAGTTGACATCGAGAAGCCCTTTTGAGTCGGGAGTCGGATTTCCGAAGCGTCCAGACCATTCGGCATGGTGGAGTCCGTAGAAGCTGCCCTTGCTTTTGAGGACAACATTCGCGCGATTGGTTGGGGAGGGTAAGAAGTCAACACCGCCTTCAAAACGACCTCCGTAAATTGTTGCAGTAGCGTTCGTGACGCTCCATAATTTATCAGAAAGGTGGCACTGTGCTTGGGCATTCTCAAAGTCGATTCCGTGAGAGGAGATGCGCGGCGAGGTCATGGAGCCTGTCACGTCGGTTCGCGTAGGGTGATGGGAAAGGTCGACGATTCCCGATCCGCTCAGATACGTGGGATTGTCGAAGGAAAGGGGAAGTTTGAACGGATGGATTTCGTTGATGCGTATCATCCGTAGCAGGTGGAGCGGATCCAGTGTAGATTCGGCGGCGAACGCAAGGGTGTAATCTTCGGAGTTGATGCGAAGGTTTCCTGATAAAACGCCCTCAGGCCTTATGACGACCAGAGAATTTATTTCGACGTGATTCCATCCCTTTTCACCGGAAGCGCGCAGAATTCCACTGGCACTCGTCAGCGGGGTATCGGAGTAGAAACAGTACCCCGACTTGAAATTTAAGACAAGATCACGGCGGTGTTTTGCTGGATCGTAATGAATCGAAACCTCGGCTTCAGGCGGAAGGTTTTGAAATTGAAATCGTTCAATTTCAGAAACCAGCACGGGAAGATCGAGGGAAACAAATATGGGTACGATTTTGGCTGGATCAAGGGTTCCACGGCCGGAACCTGTGAGGGTGAAGGGCCGAAGCCCGAATTCTAGACGTCCTTCTAATGCTTGCTGTTCTTCGATTCCACGCGTGAAGTTTCCCTTGATCTTATCGAAGGTTAAGGTGTTATTTTCTGCCGTGAATTTTGCTGAGATGTGACGTCCAGAGGCACCGAGGACACTGGCGTTATCACACTGAAGTTCTACATCGCGGAGTTCGGGAATGTAAGCGGAGAGGTCGCTGTCAGCAAAAACGAAAGTGCTGTCGAGGCCGTGGCGTGTTTCAACGACGGATGCAGGTATAATCAGATTATGAACGGAGATTGAGCGCACCCACGTTAAGGGATGCTTGTTCCGTCTCGGTCTTAGCTTAACCGATGTATCGCTCATTTCTAGGACGGCAAGACGGACTGCGCCGCGGGGGTAGACTTGAATTCTTCCGATGTCGAGCTCACCGCGTCTCAAGGAGATCGAGACGCGCTCCATTTCGAGTGTAAATTTTTCCGTTGAAACCGCTTCTGCCATAGCATCAACCCAACTCATCGGAAGCGCAATGGATGCCATTCGCAAGAAGAATGCGAGAGTCAGGAGCAGCGAAAAGATCACAATATGTGCAGCAAGCGCACGTCTCGATTCTTTTTTCGGCTTCTCATTCATTGTCTAAAACGGACGTTAGCCCGCCGCACCGGACAGCAGCATTGAAAGATAAGCCCCGAGGATGTTCTTGCCCCAGAAGAGCCAAACGATGGCACCGAGAGAGAGGTAGGGGCCGAAGGGAAGCCTGTCGAGAAGTTTGCGCTGTCCACTGATGACGAGTGGCAGGGCTACAACGGTGCCGAAGAGGGCGGCCGCCATGATCGAAAACAGAGCCGCTTGCCAGCCGAGGAATGCACCGATGGCTGCGATGAGTTTAATGTCGCCAAAGCCCATGGCATATTCATCCTGAGCAATGCGTCCTTTTTTCCGGTAGTAGGCTGTCCCGATGAGACGGATAGACTGGAGCGGAATGAATCCAACGGCAAGTCCGAGCATCGAAAACAGCACACCTTGCCACCAGAAGCTTTGTCCGTGAAGAGAGGGAACCAACGCAGACACAACGAGCCCAGCGGCCATTCCTCCGATCGAAATACTATCTGGAATAATGAAGTGGTCGAAGTCCACAAAGGTTGCGATGATCAGCCCCGAGATGAAGAGCCAAGCAACGGGCACGGCATAGAGCGAGGGCAGTGCAACCATTCCAAAGGGAGGAATGGCTCCATTCGGGGGAACCATGTAGCAGACCATGATGAACAAAAATGCGGTGAGCAGTTCGATGGCAGCATAGCGGAAGCTGAACGGTGCTTTGCAGGTGGCGCATTTTCCGCGCAGAATAAAATAGCTCAGCACGGGTAGGTTGTGATACCAAGGAATGAGCTTGCCGCACGTCATGCAGTGCGAGCGAGGCGCCACGACAGATTGATCAAGGGGAATTCGGTAAATGCAGACGTTCAGAAAAGATCCGATGTTTGCTCCGAAGACACCTGCGAAAATCGTGCAAATCAGCCAGAGATCCGCTGGAATTTGTTGCAAGAAGTCCATCTGCGTTACTCCGTAACTTTTTTACTGCTTTTGAACGCGAGTTCGTCAGCCGTTTCGCTTTTCGTGATCGTAATGGAGCAAGGCGGGGTGAAGACGCCACGGAGGAGGTTCTCCGCAAGTGGATCTTCGACCTTCTGCTCGACCGTGCGGCGCATCGGACGTGCGCCCAGTGCGGTGTCCGATCCCTTAGAAATAAGGAATTCAACGGCATCCGGCTCGAGTTTCAGTTCGATACCGCGTTTGTCAAGACGAGCTTGAACTTTGGAAAGTTCCAGCGTGAGGATCTTCCCGATGTCATCGTGATCAAGCTTCCGGAAGACGATCGTTTCATCGAAGCGATTTAAGAGCTCGGGTTTGAAAACGGTTTTCGCAGTCGCGAGCAATTGCTTCTTGATCTTCTCTTGATCTTCGCCTTGGTTGTCCGCCGAGAAGCCGAAGCTCTGCCCTGAGCGCACGGTGTCGACACCGAGGTTCGAGGTGAGGATCACTACAGAATTGCGGAAGTCGACCTGGCGCCCGAGACTATCGGTCAGTCTGCCTTCTTCAAGAATCTGAAGGAGAGTCTGCATGACGTCCGGGTGCGCTTTCTCCACTTCGTCGAAGAGGACCACGCTGTAAGGACGCCTGCGGACGCGTTCGGTTAACTGGCCACCTTCATCATGGCCCACGTATCCAGGAGGAGATCCGATGAGACGCGACACATTGAACTTCTCCATGTATTCGGACATGTCGATTTGAATGAGTGCCTTCTCATCACCGAAATATTGCGAGGCAATGGTTTTCGCGAGCAGCGTCTTGCCAACGCCCGTTGGGCCGAGGAAGAGAAAGGAGCCAATCGGTCTGCGTGGATCCTTCAGGTCGGCGCGTGCGCGTCGAAGTGCGCGGGAAACCGTGGCAACGGCTTCGGCTTGTCCGATGACGGTTGTCGACAATTCGTTCTCAAGGTTGAGGAGTCGTGCTATTTCGTTACCATCCATTTGCTTGAGCGGAACGCCCGTTGTGTTGGAGAGGGTGACGGCAATGTCGTTCTCGGATACCGTGACAAGTTTGTCTGCGTTTTCGCGCTTCCAGTCCTCTATTTTCCCTGTGATGAGTTCGCTGAGGCGTTTGGCTTCATCGCGCAGGACGGCAGCGGTTTCGAAGTCCTGCATGTTGATGCAGTCGTTTTTCCGCTTGGTCACTTCTTTAATGGTTTCCTCGACCTCCTTGAGTTCTGTCGGGCGAATTGATGCGGTGATCCGAGCATGTGCACCTGATTCGTCGATGAGATCGATGGCCTTGTCGGGAAGAAACCGTCCGGAAATGTAGCGTGCGCTGAGTCGAGCCGCCGCTTCGATTGCAGCGGGCTCAAATTTGATCTGGTGAAATTCTTCGTAGCGCGGAGCAATGCCTTTCAGGATTTCAATGGTCTCGTCTACAGTCGGTTCTTCGATGCGGACGGTTTGGAATCGGCGTTCGAGTGCTGTGTCTTTCTCAATGTACTTTCTGTACTCATTGAGAGTGGTCGCGCCGACGCACTGGAGTTCGCCGCGTGAAAGTGCGGGCTTGAAGATATTGGCGGCATCCATGGCACCCTCGGCACTTCCGGCGCCGACGATGTTGTGGATTTCATCGATGAACAAAATGACATTGCCGGAACGATGAATCTCATCGACGATTGCCTTGATGCGTTCTTCGAATTGTCCGCGGTACTTGGTTCCTGCAACCATAAGCGTCAAGTCGAGGGCCACGACCCGCTTAGAACGGATTTTTTCGGGCACGTCACCGTTATGGATTGCCTGCGCAAGCCCTTCGACGACGGCCGTCTTGCCAACGCCTGCTTCGCCAATTAAAGCGGCATTGTTTTTGTTGCGGCGGCAAAGGATCTGGATGAGACGCTGAAGTTCTTTGTCCCGACCTATCATCGGGTCGAGCTTCCCTTGCGCAGCCATTTCCGTGAGATCACGTCCGAAAGCATTCAGTGCTGGGGTTTTTGTGGCAGATTTCTGCGGAACCTCTAAGCGTTTGCCCCCTTGTGGGTTTGAGAAGGGGTGAGGCCCGCCGAAGGGCCTATCGTCGGCCTCATCGCGACTACCAAAGGGATTAGGAAGATCTTCTTCGGAGTCGGGTGGTGGGAACGGCGATTCGTCGGGCGAGTCCATGGAGGAGGCCATGGACTCTATTGCAGCAATGACGGCACCCAAGCATTTGTCGAAATCAACGCCGAGATTCTCAAGAGCCTTTGAGGCAATGCCTTCGCCTTCGCGAAGAATGGCTAGCAGGATATGCTCGGCATCGACAAGTGGGCTGTTCATGCCGCGCGCCTCAGCCGATGCGAACTGAAGCACCTTCTTGCTACGTGGGGTTAGGGGAAGCATGCCGATAGAGTCTGTGGTGCCAGCGCCCTGCGCAATCAATTTTTCAATTTCGAAGCGGATGGCTTCGATGCTGAGGCCGAGATTCGAGACAACGGTCGCGACAAGGCAATCATGCAGACTGGCCACGCCGAGCAAAAGGTGCTCGGTTCCAATGGCGTTATGGTTAAAGCCGTGCGCCTCTCGATTCGCTATCTGAATTACTTTTTTGGCGTTAGGTGTAAAAAAATCAAATCCGTTCATATTCGGGTCTCCGGGAAGTCAGCCTTTTTGGGTGGTTGCTTTCGGAGGAGTGTATCATTTTTTTCGAGTCAATAGAAGTACATTGCTGAATTGGAAATCGGTACGCGGAATCGGTGATGGGTTTCGCGAATCGGTTCGCCGTTTTCCTGTAGTGCGGCAAGGCCAGGGACCTCGATTGTTTTGCTTAAATTCGCAGCAGTTCTTGATTCCCAAATTTCAACATGTTTCGTGTGCGCGTCAAATTATTTTGGTGCGCATCCGTTTACGAAACGCTGATGTGAGAATCTGGGGCGAGGACGCCCCTCACCACCGAGATCGAAAGTTTTGCATGCGTGTTGTGAGGGGGCTTCAGTTCAGAATCCGGAGCTCGGGTTCGAGGCGGATGCCGGAAGACTCGAAGGCGCGTTCGCGCATCATGTGCATGAGGGCGTAGACATCGGAAGCGGTGGCGTCTTGTTCGGCTGCGATGACGTTGGCATGTCGATCCGTGACGTAGGCACCGCCGATCGTGAGCCCTTTGCAGCCAGCGCGCTCCAAGAGCATGCCGGCGGGCGGTAAAGGTTCGCCAGGGTTTTTAAAGACACTGCCACCGGTGCGGATGCCTGAGAAATCCATGCGAGGTAGCAACGCTTCGTCCATTGCGCGGCGAACGAGCGCAGGCGTTGATTTGCGCAGGCGGAGCTTGATAGCGGTAGCGATATAGCCTTTGAGGCCTGGGCAGGAACGGTAGGTCGCATTGAGTTCAGAGACATCCAAAGTCTTGAGTTCACCTTCGGCAGAAACGGCGGTTACGCTGATAATGGAGTCACAGAAAGTTCCAAATCTTGTTCCAGCATTCATGGCCAGCCATCCGCCGCACATTCCGGGAATTCCGGCCATGTATTCGAGACCCGAGAAACCGCGTTCGCTACAGAAGCGCAAGAAGCCAGGTCCTTGCTCGGCGGCACCTACTTCGATAATAACTTCACCGAAGGTGTCTTTTAGAACTGAGGTAAAATCAAATTTAGAGCCGGCGAGCCGGATCAGTTTGGCGTGGCAGCCAGTCGCGGGAACGAACGAATTGGTTCCTCCAGCAATGACGCAATAATCGCCAGATCGGACGATATGTTGAAGTTCTTCCACGTTTCGAACCACCTTCATCTGGGGTGCAATGGCGATGGTTCCGAAAGCACCGAGACGGAGATCTTGAGGGAGTACCGTCGCGGGGTGAGCAGCGGCGATTTCCGGTGCGATCGTGTTCACATCGCCAGCACCGATAATCAATACAATATCCCCTGGTTGTAGAATCGCCTTCACGTAGGCGGTTGCGGTCTCAAGTGATTTGGCAAGAATGGGAATTGGAATCTTGATGTCATCAGCGGCTTTGGCTCGGAACTCTGCATAGAGGTCGGCAGAGGTTCCACCGCAAATCGTATTTTCCGATGCTGAGTAGACAGGACAAAGCACGAGGAAATCCAAGCCGATGAAGGCAGACGGAAAGCTACTCATCAAAATTTTCGTCCGCGTGTAGCGATGGGGCTCGAAGATGCCGATAATGCGACGGTGAGGGAGGTTTTGGGCGGCATCAACGAGTGCTGTGATTTCTGTTGGGTGGTGGGAATAATCGGAGATGACAATGAAATCGCTTGGGTTGCCGACACGTTCGAAACGCCGTGCTGGTAAGGCGGCAGTCTTTTCGAGTGCCGAGCAAGCATCTTTGAATCTGATTCCGCTCTCGCAAGCGGCGGCGATGGCAGCAGTTGCGTTAAGGATGTTATGCCGCCCAGGAACGCCAATTGTCACATTGACCGTTGGTTCGCCTTTTTTGGATAGCATAAAGCTACAGCTTAGTTCTGAAGTAATACTGTTGAAAATCCGATAGTCAGAATCAGGATTGAGTCCGTATGAGACGGCTTTAGCTTTGTATTTTTCGGAGGCGATAGCCGAGGCGCGAGGATGGTCGGCGCAGTAGACGATGCATTCTGATGTTCTAGAAAGAACGGAGCGGAAGGTATCCTCTAAGTCTTCGGCATCGCGGAAGTGTTCGAGATGATCGAGATCGAGATTGGTCAGTACAGCAATTTTCGGAGTGTAGAGTGCGAGCGTACCATCGCTCTCATCGGATTCTGCCACCAGAATGACCTCATCCGACTGATTCTCGAGGCTTACTCCTCCAGCGACGGTTCCGAGATGGGGCGATACACCCCCGATACACCAGGCGGTTTTTTCAGGCATGATGTGCTGTAAAATGCCAGCAAGGAATGAAGACGTGGTCGTCTTGCCGTGCGTACCGCAGATCGTAATGGTGTCGTACATTCCACTGAGTACGGCGAGTAGAACGCCACGATCGTAGACGCTGATTCGGCAGTTTCTCGCTTCAGCCAGTTCTAGCGACGACAGCGCGACAGCCGGCGTTCGGACGACCATGTCTTTTTCTGGATCGAGCGAAGAGGTGTGGGAAGGAGAATTTCCGACTTCAACCGGAATGCCGAGCGAAGTCAGCCACTTCACCATCGGATTATCAATCGAATCACAACCCGTCACTTCCCAGCCGAGTCGCTTCAAGATGTAGGCCACGCCTGCCATGCCGATTCCACCGATGCCAGTAAAATGAACCTTCGCAGGAGTTTCAGAAAGTCTTTTGACAAGTTTTTCGTACGATTTCTTCATGTTGCGTAAATCACCTTTTTGGAGCATTATCCTACATCCAGAACGGATAGTCAAGGCGATGATTTTCCGTTTTCAATCGCACGGTTTTTTTCCTTGTCTTTAGATGTGCTTTTGACTTACAATTACCCTTCATTTATACCCCAATAGCTCAGTTGGACAGAGCAGCTGCCTTCTAAGCAGCAGGTCGCTGGTTCGATCCCAGCTTGGGGTGCCATTTTGTCTACCCCATAGAGCTTTGTACGGGGTGATGATCTGTGTGTCACATCCTTTAAAGGTAATGGAGAGCTCGTCTTCAAGCTCACCCCGGACGATCCCCGCAAGACTATCGAATCCCTTGCGCATAAGCGCGACTCCTCGGTAGAGAAAAATCCGGCTGGGCGAACCCATGCCGATCATGCCAGTGCCTCCGCTACGCGCATGAGAAGTGCCGCATCGAATCCAAGCTCAATCCGTATGATGAAATACCCCGCCTCAACCCACAAACCCTCCGCCGAATCAAAGTCGCTACTGCCGATTTCGACGAATCCACACGAGGCATTTTCGCTGTCCTTTATTTTCTTGAACTAATAGCGCATCTGGCAGACGGGGATTACACGTTTGAACAAAAATTCGCCGCGCTCATCTCGCTTGATGCGAGTTCCTCCACCAGCGCATGTCATTCTTATTCTTATGGGCTTGCGCGAAATATTGACTTGTTCTTTTCCATGTGCTACTCTTCCATTCACGAGCGTGAAAAATTCTGAAAATGGGGTTCGCCGGATACTTACGATCTTTGAGGTATAGAAACTCAGAAAACGAGGCCTTTAAAACGTAGATTAGCAATGAACCTATAGAGAGGAATGAAAAATGAATAGAAATCAAACAACAGCAGATCAACCACGGCACAGGGGATTTTTACTACGAAGTCTCGTGGTGCTACCGGTCTTTTTAAGTTTGCTGGCGGGTTGCGCCAAAAATCCTGCTCCCGGAGGAGAAAAGGTGGAGTGGCTTACCGATTTCAGCGCGGCAAAGCGTGAGGCAGCTGAGAAGCAACGCCCCATTCTTGTCGACTTTTCAGGGTCCGACTGGTGTGGATGGTGTATCAAGCTGGAAAACGAAGTGTTCTCACAACCCACGTTTGTGAACTATGCAACCAACAACTTCGTCTTGTTCCTCGCAGACTTCCCTCGCAGTAAGCCGCAGCCGGACGAGATCGTTGCCCAAAACCGGCAACTGTCTGAAGCCTACGGCGTTCAGGGATTCCCAACGGTGTTGCTCGTCGATAAAAACGGCAAGGAACTCGCCCGCACCGGGTATGTTCGTGGTGGTGCTGAAGCTTACGTCACGCACCTTCAATCGCTTCTCCCAGCTCCGAAAAGATGATGAAAGGAAAGTTTGAACCCAAGGTTGAAACTTGGCACAAGCAATCTGCTGAGTTTGCTGCCCCAATTCTTTTAAACAGTATGCCGGAAAGCGACGATGCGGCCAACTGGGGGCACACCTGATCTTCCCAGTAATCGGTCACGCACAGGGGGCTGTGCCTGACCAATTACAGTCGCTAATTGCTAGTGGCTAGTCACTGGTACTCTCTCTCAGCCACGGTAGTGGTATTCGATAAAGTTCGCGACTTATGTTGCGAGCGGCCTTATGTTTGGGGGACATCCGCGATCACCGATCGCCCACTCGCAACTCGCAACTCGCAACTTCTCCACTGTGGCTGGCCTCGGTGAGGCCGGAATAGTCCGCGATCACCGATCGCGGCTACAGGGGTATTCGACAAAGTTAGCGACAAAGCTAACGACAAAGTTTTCCCAACTCACAACTCGCCACTCGCAACTTCTCCCCTGTGGCTGGCCTCGGTGAGGCCGGAATCGTCCGCGATCACCGATCGCGGCTACAGGCTCGCCCACTCGCAACTCACAACTCGCAACTCGCGACTAGCGACTGTAATCGGGCTGTCAACGGGGGCACCCCCCGTCACTGACCGATTACATCTTCCCATTCGAAAACCCTTGCCCACGCACAAGGAGTTTCGAACACCAAAATCAGGGAAATCCCAGTACCCGAAGTCATAGTTTTTCAGTATTGTTATCTTGATCAATAGGAGGATAATATGAAAGTAAGAAACATTGTTATTATTGTGATCGTGGTGATCGCGGCGCTGTGGCTTATCAACGAGTTACGAGAGCCGAGTGCAAGAAATGTTGGGGCTGAAGTTGGCGGAGCCATTGACGACGCGGTGGATGGGGTAGGGGACGCGGTAGATGACGCAGCCGATGCTGTCGACCGCCAGCTCTAGTCATTTGTATAGGAAAGCACCCGAATATCGAATCGGTTTTTGTAATGATGATCGGTCGCTAGGCGCGACGGAGTCTGAAACGATGTCCCGAAACGGAGGGTATAAGAAAGGAGCGAGATGATGAAAACAACAATTGATAAAGAAATCGGTACGACTGCTACGTTAAAACCGGATCCACGTCCAGAGGAAGTCGCCAAGGGAGGCGACAGTGCAGGCGTTAATGTGGACAGGGTCACCCCCTTGGCAGAAAACACCACCCAGGCGCCCAAAGTGGGTTGTCCCGTCGAAGCATTTTATTA
>CAZUAY010000127.1:3528-11049 GCA_964618405.1 uncultured Lentisphaerales bacterium | reverse complement strand
TCATGAACATGAATCGCCGGAAAGACTAGCAGAACTTACGGGACGGACTACTAGTCGCTAGTTGCTAGTCGCTAGTTGCTAGTCGCTAGTTGCTAGTCGCTAGTTGCTAGTCGCTAGTACTCTCTCCCAGCCACGGTAGTGGTATTCGACAAAGTTCGCGACTTATGTTGCGAACGGCATTATGTTGCATCCTCTTTTTTAGTGCCTTTTTCTTTCGATTTTACATCTGGTCATCCGGATTACGCAACATAACGTGAGGCATGAAGTACCGCCCTCCTAATAATGTAATCTTGAATAAAACTTCAAGATTACAAAAACCGCCCAAAAATGGTTTGTCAGAATCGTCCATAGTCTTGAATAAAATGTCAAGATTACATAAAATCATCCAAAAATGGTTGGTCAGAATCGACCATAATCTTAAACAAGTCCGCCAGATTATGGTAATTGAATTCCGATGGCGGATGCGGTATGGATCTTTCTGGCTTTTTAGGCTACAACAGTACGGGATAATCCACTGTAATCTTGAACACTACCGTTCAAGATTATAATAATTATCCTTGCGTATGGATGTGGTCAAGAGCAAGTGTGGATCGCTCTTCACTGTAATCTTGAACAATACCGTTCAAGACAAGATTACAATAAACCCACAAGCAGCCGCTCGTCCATCCCCAACCTGATGCCAATGTAATCTTGAACTTTCGCGCAAGATTAGGTGACGTTTGAGATTACGTTGACGTTGTTGTACGAGAACAGGCGAGATTACATTGACGTCGTTGTATGCGAACAGGCGGAACAGGCGGGATTACCTGTTTGACGTAGCAAAGGTGTAATGTGCACAGGCAAGATGCAAGATGATTCCAATGTAGATGGCATCCTTCTCAAACCGCGTTATGTTGCGTACTTAAAGCCAATCCTGCCTGAAATGAGGAGAAATGGAGTCCGCGCAACATAACGTCGCTCGCAACATAAGTCGCGTTATGTTGCGCACAACATAATGCGACAAAGCTCACGACAAAGTTTGGGGGACATCCGCGATCACTCGCAACTCACCACTCGCAACTCGCGACTGTACTCGGGCAGTCAACGGGGGGATCCCCGTCACTGACCGATTACCCCACCCACGCCCTTACTCCGAATTTTTTTTATTCATAGTTAGCGATAATGCCGGCCTGCGAAGGCTTGAGATCTTCCTTGTACAAATGAGGGAGAGCTCCATAGAAGAGACAGCGCGGGGTTGCGATGCCTTGAATGCGCTCTTCCATCAGAATGCAGGTGACGGACGTGGTGTGCATGAAGAACCCAGTCCACATCAAGGGAAGTGGTATATCGAGAAGCGTCCCCACCCATGCGGGACCGAACCCGCCGTGGCAGAAGACAGCGATACGCTTCTGGTTCGGGGCGGTGACCCGATAGGAGCTGCCGTTTCGTTCGTACCCCAACTGGGCTAGGAACGCATCGGAGTTACTGCGGATGGCGGCCACCGTATCGTTCAGCCAGGGTTGCGGAATGGTGGACGCCGCTTCGAGTCGCGTCGGGTTGGCGAGGTAGATGGGGTTACGGACATCGTGAGGATGCGTGTCCCAGGCGACCAGATTGTTGGGGTCAACGCAGCGGGCGGACAGTTCGCGGGTCCACTGTTCGGTGTGGATGGGGATCCCCAGTCGAGTTGCCGTGTATTCAGCGGTGCGCTGCGCACGGCCTAACGGCGAGGCGTAAATCGTGTCGATCTGTTCGTGCTCGAGGTACGGGACGAGTGCCACTGCCTCTTTTTCTCCGCGTGGGGTCAGCGTGTCGTTTGCATAGTCTGGATCGCCATGTCGGATAATATAAATGCGCATTCTGTACTTCCTTCTTTCTGAGATTTCCACTTAAATTTAGCAGCACTAGGTTACCCCATGAGGAATACTTTAGCAACTCTCTTGTTCTGCTATTTGCTTGCGTCCAATCGTAATCGATCCGGCACAGGGGGCTGTGCTTGACCGATTACAGTCGCTAGTTGCTAGTCGCTAGTACTACGGAATGCCCCTGCGACAGAGCCGACAGGGTTCCACCCAGATGGGCACGGAGATTTGCGTTTAGAATTAGAGAGATCTCCGCATAAGACAGGCTCGTAACGAACGGAGCACGGGTTTTCAACCCGTGTACGAAAACGGGTTGAAAAACCCGTTTTCCGTTTGCTTCGCCTGTCTGCCGTTCCTGCACAGGCGGGCGTCTCCTGTAGACGGGGTGTCCTCGTCGCGTAACGGGCTGAGGCGTCTTCGCGGAGGCTCAACAAAGTTTGCAACATAAAGCGACAAAGTTTCGGGGGGCAGAAGTTATCCCATCGTTTTTTTGCAGCGCAGCCGCGCGGAGGGCTTACCTGTTTGTCGTTTGCGCAGGCTGGAAGCATCTGCTCCCAGTGGCTCAATCTCTGTGCCTCCAACTCTCGTACTCGTATTCAGGGAAACGGGACTCGTACTCGACACCTCATTAGAAGAGGGAATTGAAGTTGCGACAGAAAAGTAAGAAACCCCCAATTTAGTGAGGTCTGAACCACTCGCGACATTTTTTACGTTGATGGCGGATAACGCAGGATCAGCTTGTACTGCCGCCGTGCGTAGGTGAGAAATTCCCATAAGGAACAGGGGGTATAGCCGAGGTCGCGGTTGAGCCGGCCAATACGGAACATGAGTGCGAGCGCTTCGAAGAGAGAATGATAGACTTCTTTAAGTGACAAGTCGGGATCCCAGACGTGAATGGCTTCAGCACCCGCGCCGTTCACTTCGATGATGCCGAAGTCTTCACCTTCTTTGAGTCGATCCAGCGATAAGAAGCGAATGTCGAAGCGTCCGTAGTGAAACGCTGGCATACTCTGCGCAATAGCGTCGAAGCGCGCAGACATCGCAGGAGTGATTTCAGCGCGGGCATCTTGGTAAAGCCCGCCCACTCGGATGCTGCCGATGAAGGCGAGGCGCACGACTTCTTTGAGCGCAGGAATGCGTTCAAGATCCTCGCGGTCCATGCCGGCGTGCAGAGGCTTCTTGCCAAGATGGGTGTCTGATTTAAAGCGCGCGCGCTCGTCTTGCTGGATCAACACGTGGAGTGTGGATTGGCCATCGCCCACTACGTAGGCAAAATACCGCAGGGTGAGGGAGACGATACGCCCCGTCTTTTCGCCCGGAATGCGGGCGTAAAAAGCACCGGCTTCGCCATCGAAAGGTACATAACGCTGGAAAATCACGGTTTCGCCGGCAGGATACTGTTCGAGATAGTCCCGCAAGCTTTCGGCATCAGGAACAAGACGTACGCCAAAACCCTGCCAGCCGATGTCGGGTTTGACAACGAGGGGAAAGTCGAGACCAGCATCTTGAATGGCTTTGATCGAGCGATCGAAATCAGCGGCTTGATCCTCTGTGCCGTTTGAGGACAGTTTGAGCGCAACGTACTTCGCGACCCACCGTTGTTGCTCGGGGGCAATTTGGTCGAGCACTTTGCTCTTCGATTCACCCCAGAACCCTCCGGTCTCGATGTTCGGATTGCAAGCGCACGGCAACATGGCACCCCTGTGTCGAATAGCCCATCCTGCCCAGCAAATTCCAATGGGGGTGTAGAACAACCACGGCGGGATTCGTTCAGCATAGGCGACCTTGCGCTTGATCAGCCGAGCGGGTGGTAGGCCGTCACCAGGCTCTTCAGCGCGGCGAGACGGACGGCGGAGTAGGCCCTGGATCGCTGCAAGGGGGTGGTGTTTAGGTTCTGCAGCGATCATGCCCCAGCGCGGATTTTTTGTTCGAACGATCGTAAAGAGAACGAGCAGAATCGCCAAGGCGCCCCACACCCCGTAGCCGACATGCTTGAGGACGGTTTCGCCTAAGGTCAAAATGATCGTAAAAGCGAGGGCCGTGTAGACGGCATCCGCCAGAATGATAATGCGTACGAATCGGCGAAACGAGAAGCCAAACCATCCACAGGCTACGTAGGAGGGAAAAAGAACGCCTGGAATGACTCGTGAAAGACAGACAACGCGTACGAAGTGTTGATTCAGCCAGAGATGGACGCGGTGCACGTTGGGGCCGATAATTTTTTTACGGAGCCACGGAATGCGACGCGCCAATCTCCCTAGGCTGTAAATACAGAGATCTCCGACAACCGACCCGAAAAAAAGAACGAAAAAGGCTAGGAAGGGTGGTAGCCCGTGTTCGACAACCATGAAACCGGCGGATACGATGGCCACGTCTTCGTGTATTAACGATAGACCCAACAAGATCCACACCATTGACAACAATGAACTCACGATCCGTCTCCTTTTTCGCGTGAAAGCTTTAACTCAATTTTAAGGTAGGTTGGATCCGTGTTTGGATCGTCACTATCTGCTCCTCGACAAAGAAGAACACCGAGCAGCGATGGTATACTGCAACAGCTGGGCATAATAGTTCAAGTTTACTGCAATTGCAAGCACACGCTCAAGAAAAAAAAGTAAAAACTTGCAGATTCCATGTCATTTTATTATTCTTCTCTTTTCGTTGATGTTCGACTGAGGTTGAGAAAGAGGCATATGAAAAAATGTATCGTGGTACCGGATTCGTTTAAGGGTACGCTTTCGTCCGCGGAAGCATGTCGTGTGATTAGCGAGGTTATTGCTTTGCTTGCGCCTGCGTGTGTCGTCATGGCGGTGCCAATCGCCGATGGAGGTGAGGGGACTGTCGCTTGTTTCGAACAGGCGATGCCGGAGAGCCGGCGCGTCGACGTGCGCGTGAGCGGGCCCTACGGTGAGCCTCTCGACGTCCACTACATTCGACAAGACGACACCGCCGTTATAGAAATGGCGCAGTGTGCCGGACTTCCACTCGTCGATGGACGCCAAAATCCGCTTGAAACCACGACCTATGGGGTAGGCGAGATGATCGCGCATGCCGTTCGCTCAGGTTGCCGACGCATTATCCTTGGGCTTGGTGGAAGTTGCACCAACGACGCTGGGACCGGTATGGCAGCCGCACTGGGCGTCGTCTTTAAGGATGGGAATGGACATCCCTTCGTGCCGGTAGGCGGCACGCTATCGGCGATTGCTGATTACGATGCCGCCGCATCCTCGCTTTTTCTGAAAGACGTTGAAATCTCCGCCATGTGCGATATAGACTCGCCGATGCATGGGCCTAAGGGTGCCGCCCACGTGTTTGCTCCGCAAAAGGGCGCGTCGGATACAGATGTTATTGAGTTAGACAACGGGCTGAAGTCGGTTGATAAAGTGATTGCAGGCAAGACGGGCGGAAGCATTGCCGAAGTACCGGGTGCTGGCGCCGCTGGTGGCATGGGCGCGGGCGTGATCGCTTTTCTAGGCGGTAAGCTCAAGCCTGGGATCGATACCTTACTGGACACGGTTGGTTTTGATGCCATGCTCGTAGGCGCAGATCTGGTGATAACGGGAGAGGGACGGGTGGACGCCCAGAGTGCGATGGGGAAGGTGATCTCAGGCGTTGCAATCCGAGCGAAGCGGCAAAACGTGCCCGTTGTTGTCGTGGCCGGTGGAGTTGAAGCAGGTGCCGAGGCATTGTACGATCTGGGTGTTGTCGCCCTTTTCTCCATTCACCGTACCTGCGAGACCCTTGAAATTGCTCGCACGAGAGGAAAAGAGAATCTTCGTAACGCGACTGAAAGTGTGATCCGGCTTTGGCTTACGGCAGAGCAAAGAGGCTGAGGATCGCCGATTTGATTGGCTCTGCTTTGGGACTGGGCACCGACTGGATCAGGCGCAAGAGCGTTTCGGGATCGGCCACGTCGGTGAGGTAAAATTTTCCGTCTGCTGCCGGCAATTTCAGTTGGTGACAATTTGTCACCGACTGACTGCCTTCCTTCTTGAGCCGCTCTTTCAATTTGTTCCAATATTTGCGGGTTACTTGAAAATCCGGCTGCTGGGTCAGCGCCGCAACAATATCTACCACGGAAAAATACCAAGTCTCCGCCTTCTCATCGTAGATGCGGCGGATCTTATAGTCCTCAAATACAGCCAGTGCTTTTTCTTTGCTCATAGGTGATCCCTCTACAACAGAATAAAGTAACCGAATTCAGTTGTATGGTAGCAGAGTAAAAAACGATAAACAAGCGAGAATTTGTAATCGGTCAGTCACTAAGGTTGGGCAAGAGCAATTCTAATTATGACGGTCGCACGCAGTAGACGCGGCGTCCTCGCCGCGTTTCCCCTCAAAACTTTACGCGGCGAGGACGCCGCGTCTACAATAATCACGCTTCTTACGACCCTAATTAGAATTGCTGCTAGTGACCGAATTTTGCGCGTCTCGAAATCAACCAGAAACGTTATGTGAAATCACAGCTATCTCAGCCCTTTCTGCTGTGCCTAAATCGCAAACAAAAACGGAGCACGGTGACCCGTGCTCCTTTATGTTTTGTGTTTAGTCGACGGTGATGTCGATTTTGCGGGGTTTGAGCTCAGCTCGCTTCGAGAGCTTGGCCGTCAGGATTCCGTTGGATACCGATCCCTGGATGGTCGACGTGTCGGCATGCTCCGGCAAGTCTAGCGAAACTGCATAGTTGCAGATCGGGAACTCGCGTCGTTCGCATGCGAAGCCATCGGGCGGTGCGAAACGGGTTGTGGCTCTGAGCGTCAAGGTTCTGTTTTCGATGTTGAGGTCAACATCTTCCTTGCCAACGCCCGGCATCTCGAAGGTGATCTCGTAACCGTCTTTGCTTTCGTTGACGAAGACAGTCGGAGTCACGGTCGCATACTCCAGTTTCTTATCTTTAACTTCGCTTACTTCATTTTTCATGTTAATCTCCTCTCGTTAAAAGTCGTTTTCCTTTGTTGGGCTACGGAGTGTTAGGATTCGCTAGGCAATCCGCAACGGTTAAGACTTAGTCCGCTGTTCCGATCTTGACTCGCTTGAGGGCGGTCTGCTCGGCTTTAGGAAGCTCAATGCGGAGGATGCCGTTCTTGAACGTCGCGCTCGTCTTTTCGGTGTCGATCGTGAAGTCAAGTTCGAAGCGACGTTTGAATGCGCCTTGCGCAGGTTCGCCACTGCCTTTTCCTTCGATCATGACGGCCTGAGGCTCGAGATCGATGTCGACATCAGACGCTTTCTTCCCCGGCAATTCAATGTCGAGAACGACGGCTTTGTCGCTGGTGTAACAGTTGACCGGTGGGAAACGTCCTTCAGCGCGGTTTGCCAACGTACGGAATACGCTGTTGTAAGGCCTATCGTAGTTCAGCATCTCACTGAGTACGTTCCATGGGTTGATATTAAAGAAGGTTTGGTTATTCATTTTTTTGCTTTCCTTTCATCTCCGTTGGGGGAGACATGTATAAGTTAGCAACGCACGTGCCAAGCGCAAAAAAATGAATAATTCGCTTATAAAACAAGTGAAAACGCAACAATTGAGACATGTTGTCTCTTTGATTGGGTCAAAATGACTCGCCTTAAGGAGGGGTAGGGCGTAAGGCGTAGGGCGTAGGGAGTAGTATCCGAGATTGTGGCGAGTCGAAAATCTACGCCACATCATTTGTCCGACCTGTCTGACCTGTCCGACCTG
>CAZUAY010000127.1:0-3428 GCA_964618405.1 uncultured Lentisphaerales bacterium | reverse complement strand
GAGTCGAAAATCTACGCCACATCATTTGTCCGACCTGTCTGACCTGTCCGACCTGCGCAATATCGTGCACCCTCCATGCGAAGCTAGGTGAGGTGCCACCATCACGGTAAGCCGTTTGTGGCAGTTGGAGTGTCGTGCGAGTTAAAACAACCAGCATCAAAGGGTCAAAGCGTCAAAGGATCACGTAGGCCCGAATCTTGGCAGAGCAAAAAGTGGGCAGGTTTGACTAGTTGACGCTTGATGCTTCTATTCCCATTCGATGGTGGCAACAGGCTTAGGGCTCAGGTCGTAACAGACGCGGTTCACGTTGGCGACTTCTTTGAGAATGCGATCGGTAATTTTTAGAAGAACCGGCCACGCGATCTGTTCGATGGTGGCGTGCATCGCATCGATGGTGTTGACGGCGCGAATAATGACGGGATATTCGTAGGAGCGTGCATTGTTGCGGACGCCAGTCGATCTGCAATTAGGAACGACGGTGAAGTATTGCCAGACTTTTTTGTCGAGGCCCGCTTTCTTAAATTCTTCCTGCAAAATCGCATCCGATTCGCGAACGGCTTCGAGGCGGTCTTTCGTGATCGCACCGAGGCAGCGCACGCCGAGACCGGGTCCAGGGAAGGGTTGGCGATGAACCATTTCTGCGGGAAGTCCGAGCTCGAGACCGCAGGCGCGAACTTCGTCTTTGAACAGTTGCCGAATCGGCTCAACAAGCTCGAATTTCAAATCGGCTGGGAGTCCGCCAACATTGTGATGGCTCTTGATGGACTTGGCTGTTTTCGTTCCGCTCTCAACAATATCAGGGTAGATCGTTCCTTGGGCGAGGAAGTCGATGCCTTTGTGGGTTCGCGCTTCTTCTTCGAAGATGCGGATGAATTCCGTCCCGATAATTTTGCGCTTTGCTTCGGGTTCTTCGACGCCCTTCAACTTTTTCAAAAAACGATCTTCAGCTTGAACATACGTGAGGTTAGCGCCCCACTGATCGCGGAAGACGCGGACCACATCTTCGGATTCGCCTTTGCGCATGAGGCCATGGTTGACGTGCACGCATTCGAGCTGCGGGCCGACAGCCTTGATCAGGAGCGCGGCGACAACGGAACTATCGACGCCACCCGAGAGTGCCAGCAGCACCTTGCGGTTGCCAACTTGTTTGCGGATGCGGTCAATCTGGTCGGCCGCAAAATTCTTCATGTTCCAGTTCTTCTCGGCTTTACAGGTTTCGAATAAGAATGGTTTGAGGATTTTGTTCACAGCGGCCTGGCTCTTGGGCCACGCATCGAATCGCAATTTACATTTGGCGGGCGGATGTGCAATCGCCATTTTAGGGAAGCGCGAACCGCTGATTTCAGAACTCACATCGATCGCAACACCATCGACAACATGGTTCACGCCACCGAAAAAGATGATACCTTTGACGTTAGGCAATTTTTTCAACTCTTCGGCGGTGATGTCGTGCGGGTGGATTTCGCTGTAAACGCCGAGCGCGCGGATTTGCCGTGCGAGGGTCGTGGTTTCGGTGCTACCAAGGTCGAGAATGACGATCATGTCCTGTTTCATGTGTGGAGTCCTTTTTGAGTCGGTAAGCGAGTGGTTATGTCGCGGCTTAGCCGCAGTGAAAGTGTTTGCCAACAAGTGCACAAAGTTCGTCCGGTTTACCTTCTAGGTTTTTGCGGAGATGCTTGTCGTCGTAAGCCTTGAGTTTTTCAATGATGCCATTGATCATGGCCGGGCTGAACACGCCGTGCGCTTCATAGATAGCACGCTGGCGTTGCAGGCAGTCTGCCGAGTCGACGCAACAGTCGGGCAGGCTTTCGAGACTGTTCATGACGGTGGCATTGTCCTTTGCGTGGATATTGACATTCACGTAGGTGCGTTTGGCAATCTCGAGAGCGTTGTCCATTTCGAATCCATGTCGGCAGGCGACCGCGAGGCTGGCGAGCAACTGGTAAAGTTCGGCAGAGCCGTCGGGGGAGCGAATTTCGACGGTCTGTTTTTCTGCTGTCATTTGGTAGGTGGCAGGCTCCAGCGGGTTGGCGGCGGCGCAGAGATCGGTACCGCTTGTCCAGCCCAAGGGCACGCGGACGAGTACCGAGCGGTTGCGATCGCCCCAGCAGATGCTGGTGGGCGCTTCTTGGTGAGGAACGAGGCGGAAGTAGGATGTCGGGGAGGGGTTGCCGAAAGCGGTGATGGACGGAGCCAGCACCATCATGCCCGCGATCGCTTTGCGTGCGCTTTCAGAGAGAACGCCGTCTGCAATCATCTGGTTCACGCCATCCTTCATCAGGCGCATGTGCACGTGAAGACCGGAACCGGCTTTGCCGACGGTGATCTTTGGGGCGAACGTGACATTAAGGTCGTACTGGTAAGCGAGATTGCGGATGATCCACTTGGCCAGAACGAGCTGGTCTGCAGCTTCTGTCGCGTTTTGGGGCAGAAATTCGATTTCATTCTGCTCGTAGATATTACCATCGGCCAAAAAGTTTCCGACTTCGCTATGCCCGTATTTAACTTGGCAACCGACTTGTGCGATGGTCTGTAAACATTCCGCTCTGAATGCGTTGAATTTGGTGAACGGGGCCGATTCATGATAGCCGCGTTGATCGCCGGCATGGAAGAGCTGGTCGTTAGGGGCGATGATGTAGTATTCGAGTTCGCCCATGGCCTGAAACTCCATGCCCGTGGCCGCAGTGAAGGTGTTGCAAGCTTTTTGGAGCGTATATTCGGGGGCACTTTCAAGCGGCTCGCCGTCCTTATTGAAGTAAGAGCAAAGTAGTGCGAGCGTGGGGATTTCGGCGAACGGGTCGACGAAAGCGGTACGGAAGCGCGGCACGACGTAGAGGTCGCTCCCTGAAGCTTCGACAAAGGAAAAGAGGCTAGAGCCGTCGATGCGTTCGCCGTAGGTAAGAACAGCATCAAGATGCTCTTCGCAATTGATGACGAAATTAAGCGTTTTGAGCCGTCCATCGCCTCCCGGGTACATAAAATTCACCATCTTGATCCCCGTCTCTTTAACGAAGCCAATGAGATCTGCTTTCGTAAACTGATCAGGGGATTTCTTCAAAAAAGCGGCGATAGGATGGGGCGTCATGCAGGATTCAAGATTCATGGGATAAAGCTTTTGCAATTGGTGTATCACGGTAATAGGGTATCGGTGTAAAGGACTAATCTACCCTAAATTAGCGTATCGTTGTCGGATTGTCCAGTTGATTTTTTGAAAATCGTAATCGGAATCGATAATGTCGATAATATCGATTGTATCGAAAACTCGGACATCACCGCACGCGACGGCAGAATAGGATCCGTCCGATCTGGTTGCTAGCCGCCTGATCCGACCGATCATGCGCAAAAAAGGCACAAAAGCGGGCTTGAGAATCGGTTTTTTACGACGGATTCGCTATTTTATTTTCGCCCAAGGGGTTTTTGCCTCAACT
>CAZUAY010000126.1:0-11222 GCA_964618405.1 uncultured Lentisphaerales bacterium | reverse complement strand
TCGTAGGCCCATAAGCCGAGGGCGCGATTGTACTGGCGGCTGGGCGAACCGTAGGTAATCGGTCAGGCACAAGGGGCTGTGCCTGACCGATTACAGTCGCTAGTCGCTAGTCGCTAGTTGCTAGTTGCTAGTCGCTAGCATGCCTCTGCGAAAGAGCCGACAGGGTTCCACCCAGATGGGCATCGGGGATTTGCGTTTAGAATTAGATCGCTGATTGTTGAGTAAGCGCGATGGTATTGGATCCATCTTCTTTACAACCTATTGCGTAGCAACAGTTTAAAATAATTTTCAAAAAAAAGTAGAGAGACATTGACAACCCTTCTGAAATATGCAACGATACTATCGTTCATTTTGGGCGTAACGTTCTGTTACGCAGAAAATGGAGGAGCAGGTCGAAATGTCGGGCTCATCCACCTAGGCGGATGGATTCGATACTTCAATCGGCCGAACGCCTCGCGAGGCAAACCTGCCTGTGCGTGCCGCACGCAGACAGGCCGTCCGGTCCAGCATCCCGGGGTGTTTTGCAAGAACCACAAGTTATTGAGTTGGCCTGTATCCTTGAACGGATAGTAGGAGGCGTGACTATGAAAAGTTCGAGTGTTTCCGTGCGTGTGTTTCTTTTGTCGCTAGTCGCCATGCAAGGCTTTGCCGTGCGTGGCGGCGTGTCGGCTTTGGAGTTCAACGCGACCACCGACACGGTGGCGCTGAAGTCCAACGTCCTCTGCAATGCCGCCTTCACGGTCGAATACTGGCTCCGCTCCACCAACAGCGCAGCCTACGCCGTGCTTCACAACAGCACGAACAATAATTACGCCGTCCGGCACGATCCCTACACTTGGATACTTAAAACCGGCGGAGTCTACGCCACGCAGAACTCGGGACTGCGCTTCGCCTTGCCCACGGCGTCGTTCTACGTGTCCGACAACCTCGAGGACAATGCCTGGACGCATGTCGCCGTCACGCGCGACGCGAGCAATTCCCTTCAGGCCTATCTCAACGGCGTTTCTATCGGTGCTAAGACCTGGACCGGCGCGGTGCGCTTCGACCGCCTCGGCGGCACCCTTCTGGGTCGGGTCGCCGAGGTCCGCGTCTGGGATCACGCGCGCACCGCCGCCGCCATCGAGTTCGACCAGCACCGCCGCCTGACCGGCACAGAACCCGGCTTGCTCGGCTACTGGCCGCTCGACGAGGTCGCGGGAACTACCGCGCATGACCTTTCCCCTGCCGCCAACGACGGCACGCTCTCCGGTGCGGACTGGATCGAGGACGCCGAACGGGTCCTGGTCGCCAACGACAGCTCCTTCGTGCCCGCCACGCCGTTGACGCTGGCCGACCTCGAAACCGACAGCACCGAGTTCACCAACTCCAACAAGGTCGATGTCGCCACCTTCCCAGTCCCGCCGGACGTCGACCTGTACCAGATCACGCTCTCGGCCGATCCCGGCGACCTGAGTTTCTCCCCCGGTGCCTGGACTAACACGGCCACCCCACCGTCCGAGCTGACGTTCCCAGCGCCCGTCGCGGATGCGGACGTGGTGCTCTACGCCTGGTTCACAAACAGCGCCACCTCCGTGACGCTACGGCGCGCAACCGGCGCGATCCGCTACACGACCGCCGCGCCGGCGCCCGCAGCACCGGCCACCCTGGTGCGCGAGACCGCCGGCTTCACGGTGCGGCTCCTCCCTGCCGAGTTCGACCTCGGCTCCACCGGCGGCTCCACCGGCGGCAAGGCCATCCCGATTCACCGCCTCGAACTGGTGGACCTCACAACGCCGACCGCCGACCAGACGCCGGGCGAGGCCTTCCGAACCCTGCCGGCTACGGCGGGTGCCTATTCCTTCGCGTTGCGCGTGATCAATGCGGCCGGAACCGCGGCCTTGTCGGATCCGTGCACCGTAACGCTGGCGACTACGGGCGCGCTACCCGTCGGCAACCGCTACGTCGCCATCGGCAACTTGAACCAATCCTCTCCCTACGACACCTGGGCGACGGCTGCGGCCGACATCCAGACCGCCGTGACCAGGGCCGACCCGGACGACATCGTCCGCATCGCGCGCGGCACCTACCACGGTAGCGGTGCGCAGATCGTCTCGATCACCAAGCCGCTGCAGTTGATCGGCGTGCACCCGCGCGAGGAGGTCGTCCTCGACGGCGGCGACGGTGCCTTCGGCAACCGCAAGGGCATCGTCGCCACGCTGCCCGCACCGATCGACTCCGCGCCGCTACTGCGCCTCGAGAACCTCACGGTCACCCGCTGCTTCGACCAGGGCCAATGGGGCGAGTCGGGCCAGGGCATCCGCATCGTTCACTCCGCTGTCACGAACGGCACGGCGGTCATCCGCAATTGCCTCATCTCCAACAACCGTCTCATCAAAGGTAATGGCAACAACGCCGCCGGTCCCGGCATTTACGCTCTGGGCGCCAGCGGCTCTGCGTTTCACGTCAACATCTCTGGTTGCCTGATCCAGGGCAATTACGGCACTGGCAGTGGCGGCAACGGTGCCGGTCTGTACCTGAAGTACGGACGGTTCTCCATCGAAAACACCGACCTCATCGCCAACATCGCCGCCGGACAGCGGCGTCAGGATCTGGGCGATAACCTCGCATCCGGCGGCGGTGCCTGCATCGCCTATGCCGCGCTGGGGTCTTGGATTCGATCCTGTCAGTTCGCGGGCAACACCGCCATTGCCGGTGGCGGCGGATCGTACGGTGGAGCCGTGGACGTCCAGTCCGGCGGCGTTGCGATCACGGTCGAAAACTCGGTCTTTCAGAACAACCGCGCGGATTACGCGGCCGGGATCCGTTTCAACACCAGTACTGGCACGAACGTCATCCGCAACTGCCTGTTTACCGGGAACCGGGCGCTCTCCT
Organism: uncultured Lentisphaerales bacterium; assembly: GCA_964618405.1. GTDB lineage: Bacteria > Verrucomicrobiota > Kiritimatiellia > RFP12 > UBA3636 > JBBQIY01. The sequence continues at coordinate 8,351 of CAZUAY010000126.1, read as the reverse complement.
ATGGCGGAGGTCTGATGTCGAGCTCGCTCCCGGGAGTCCAGGTCGAGAACTGCACGATTGTCGACAACCACGGTGGTGCCGGCAGCAGCGGAGGCGGGATTTTCGCCAGTGGGACCGGCCGTATCGACGCCCGCAACTCGATCATCCGCGGCAACACCCCCAACAACCGCAATAACTGGAACGGCCCCAAGACCTTCGAGTATTGCTGTACGTCGCCGATCAAAACAGGAGAAGCAAGTACTTATTTGTTGGGGAACATCGATGCGGATCCGCTGTTCGTCGATGCGCCGGGCGGCGACTATCGCCTCACGCGCACCTCGCCCTGCCGCAATGCGGGGTTGAACCAGGACTGGATGATCGGCGCGAAGGACTTGGGTGGCAAGCCGCGGCGCGACGCCGGAGCCGGCACCGTCGACATCGGTGCCTACGAGTACCAGACCCCTGGCAGCGTGCTGCTCGTCCACTGAGCATGCAAAAGTTCTGCAAGCAAGGAACCATCATGTTAAAAAAACTTCTCCCCCTGTGTCTGTTAGCGTTGGCTTCCATTGCGGCGCACGCGGTGGATCTCGTCCTCGCTGAAAACGGCAAGAGCGATTATCAAATTGTGATTCCCGACAAAGCTGCGGACGAGGTGGTGGATCAATGGCTGGCGGCAACGGTGCAACTGATGCAGACAGCCTTTCAGAAAAACGGTTTTGAAGTTCCTGTCGTTCGCGAGTCGGCCAAGTCCGCCGATCATCCGGGCATTTATTTAGGCGCAACGATGTTCGCGCAAGAGAACCAGATCGTGATCAATATGGATGACTGGAGCTACGTCTGGAAAACGGTGGGGCCTGATTTGGTCATCATTGGCAGTGATCGTAAGGATACGGAGGGCACCGGTAGCAAGAAATCGAAGGTACCGCTGGCCTTGCTCGGATCAGTGAAGGGCGCGCTTGATTTCCTGCGTGAATACGCCGAGGTAAGATTCCTTTTTAATGCCGTGAATACTGAAATGCCGCCTGTGTCTAGTCAAGACGAAGAGGTGTTGCTTGACACGCGAAGTATTGCCTTTGGATCGGTGCCGCGTTTCGCGATTCCGTCCGATCTTGATGTGCGCAAGACACCACCGTTGAAGGCAAGGCCTGGCAATCGTGATCAAGTGAATTTTTACATGATCGCCAACAACTACTTTCCTTTGCTCACCGTCACGGGCACTCGCTATCCCGACATTAAATGGAATAAAGTCATCCCTGTTGCTGAATACGGCAAAACCCACCCCGAATATTTTGCACTGATGTCAAACGGTAAACGCGCCAGTGAAGGAATTATCGGCAGTCATGACTCATTCATTTCTGGTGTTAATGGCGTCGGAGAGGTTGCTCTAGACGTCACCAACCCCGATGTTTTGCACCTGATGTTTTTGGCGGCGGAAGAACAAATCAAGAAGGGCGCAAAAACAGTATTGCTCTTTCCACTGGACAGCTATCTTTTAACGCATTGCAATTGCGCTCGGTGCAATGCGTTCTTTGGGATCGGCGCCAAAACCAGGGGGGAGGTAAGGGATAGAGGAAAGGGGGGTAAGCTATGGCAAATTTATTTTTCAATTGCCGAACGCATTCAAAAGGAGTACCCGGAAGTGAAGGTGATCGTCTGGGATTATCAGGAACACCCGCTCAACTCGAATGTGGTTCAAGCGTTCCCGGCCAATGTGATTCCGCTGATGCAAGTTGGGACGCTCGGTCATTTTGACAAGCTGAAGGGCGTTGAAATTCCGGCCGGAATTGCCGTTCTCGAAGAAACATTTACAGCGTTCGGGATTGGTGGCCCTTACGCGCCCGAGCATACCCCTGAGTATGCGGCGCGGATCGCACAAGGCCTCGTGGAGCACCATGTGCAATGGACGACTCATGACGGTGCGGCGAGGGTATGGGGCTTACAAGCACCCGTTTACTATGTTTATGGGCGCATACTTGATGATCCTGCAGCGGATTACAAGGATATCGAGAAAGAGTTTTATACGGCGGCGTTTGGTAACGTGGCATGGCACATGACACAGTTTTTTGATCTCTTGCATCAACAAATCAGCATCTATTCCGATTTTTTTGGCTTGTATCAGCCGGCCTGGGGGCGACCCTATGCCCGTGCTCGAGAGAACTATAACAAATGGATTCATCAAAGCACTTATACGGTGGATTTTAGTACCCGAGCCAATGCGCTGCTCACCGCAGCCGAACAAAGTGCGAAAGATCCCGATGTGAAAGCGCGGCTTCGGTTGATTCGTATTGATTTCGATTATGTCAACGATCTCGGAAAGATATTTTATCTGCAGGATGCCTGGGCCATCTCCATCCTACGCCGGAATCTTTAAACTTAGTGTTAGATGCGGTGGACGCTTGGCATAAGCAGTTAAGAGATTTAGCAGGCGGTATTGGCCGTAGCGTGATGCAACCGTTGAAAGACTGGCCGCAGATGCGACCTTTCAATGGCAACATGTACCTCCACGCATCGCTGGAAGCTTCTTCATATCAGAATGCCGGCTGGTGGCAAACAGCGATCGGCTGGGACACCGCAGCCATTCGGGCCGGCGCGCTCACCGATTCAAAGGAGCCGGCAGAGGCAAGCGCTACAACGGAGATTCCTGAGATTACTTCGACAGCTTGGGAGGATGTGTCGACAAAGGCTTTGCGTAAAGACACGGACATGCCCTACACCACTTCACTCACAACTCTCAAAGTGCTTCATGATCAAAACAATCTTTATGTGCGCATTGACATCCGTGGAGCCACGAAAGCTTTTGAGGACATGTTGCCACCGAAATCTGAGAACGACGTATTCAAGCAGGAACACGTGGACCTATCGATTCAACCTAAGGCTGGGGGCGCAACGTACCGGTTTGCTGCCAATCCTGTGGAGGGATTGCATTATGATGCCGTGATGAATGCCGAAGAAGATACTTCCTGGAACGGAAAATGGAAATTCGCCTATCAAATTAACCCGGCCACAACTGCTGAGGACCAACCCTATCTTAGTTGGACGGCATGGTTTCAAATTCCTTTCTCCGATCTGGGCGCTGCAGCACCTACGGCGGGCGAGACCTGGAAGCTGGATGTCTCTCGCAAGGGCATCTATGAGTCAACGAAGCCATTGTGGCAAAGTTGGCACGGAGAGGTACGTGTTGAACCATGAAGAATTTTGAGTTTGCCGTTCAGGGACCACCTAAAAGAGACTTGATCTTTAGACTCACATTGAAGGATACAGATGCATCCCGCATAAAATGGATTGTTTGCGGAATTGTGGCCCTCATGCTGGCGGGGCCGGCGTGGGGTGCGGAGGATGGTACGGTCAACTCAGAAAGGACCCTGCAGATGAATCAGAAAACAAAGCAAGACAAACAAGAAAAGACAACGCCTCCTACTTTTATCAAGGGCGATAAGATCTGGGATATGACGCGACTGCCCGGCGAGGATAAGATGCGCATGGAACTGACCGACCTGGCCCGCTTCAATGGCTACTGGTACTGTGGGTTCCGGGAAGCGTTCATCCATCACAGTCATCCCAGCGGCAGGGGCAGGGTCATCCGTTCGGCCGACGGCGTTACGTGGGAGTCCGTCCTGCTGAAGGAGTGGGACGGGGCCGACGTACGGGAAATTACCCTTTCCGTGACGTCTGAAGGGTTGTTGATGGCGAACACCAGCCTAGCGTTTGTTTCACAGGAAGCGCGCGCCGATGGCAGGCAGCATGCGTATTCGGCGTTTGACCGTCCTAGGCCGGATGGAAAGCTCTATGGCCGCTACTATCAATTGGATGCTCCCGGCACCCCCGGCAACGACGAGGAGCGAAATGTGACACGCCAATCGGTGACGTGGCTTTCCGCCGATGGCGTGACATGGAGCAGTGCTTACGCCTGCCCCAGCGGCGTCAACACATGGCACTGGAAAGTCGTTTGGCACAACGGTATGGGGTACACGATCGGGTATGACGGAAAAGACAAAACGGGCACGCTGTACCGCACACGCGATGGAAAGAATTGGCGGGTGTTAGTGAGCGATTTCTTTCCCGGAGGAGGCAACGAGATTTCGATTGCATTCGGCACCGACAACACGGCCTACGGCCTGCTGCGCGATGCCCGGAAAAGAATCATGACCGCGGCCATGAAAGCCACTGTTGAAGACAGTGACGGACACCAGGTCGGGACAGACTTCAGTCGCGGATATTACGGCGACGCTGCACCGATGTTCGGGATTGGAAAGGCGCCTTACTATCAGGAATGGGAGTGGAAAGAGTTGACGGTGGATTGGGACGGGAATGGACAGTTTCGTTCCGTTGACGAAGTGTTACGGGCGCCGTTCGGCGGCCCCAAACTGATCCGGCTAAAGGACGGGCGTTTTGTTGTCGCCGGCAGGATTCTCGGGCCGAACCGAGACGATGGGCACATTACACTGTTCTTGCTGGATCCCACGACGGCGCAGCTAACGAAAATTGCCGAGTTCGCCGGCAGCACGTACGGCGGAGTTGCCGAGTACGATGGACGGCTATGGGTCAGTTATGCCGGCGAAGCCGAACCGGGATATCTCGCCGTCTTCATGGCCAGCGTGCAGATTTCCCGCTGAGGACAAAATGTTTAAACCAGAAACGAGGAGCCGGAATTCAAAACCCGGAAGGCATGAACGTATGAAAAGACAAGCGATTATCGGAGTATTGTGGGTGTTCGTGGTTGTGGCAACCCTGCTGGCGCAGCTGGCATGGGGTTCGGTAGAACTGGTGCGGGACGGACAGCCTGTATCGGAAATTATCGTGGATTCGAACGCCCTGCAGGTGGTCAAGCTGGCCGCTCAGGATCTACAAAAACATGTCGCGCTCATCTCCGGTGCCACACTGCCGATCGTTCATGCGCCAACGCCGAACGTAAAAACTCACGTTTACGTTGGCACAAACGCTTACACGGCCAAGCTGGGGTTCCAGCCAGCAGCGTTCAGCAACAGCGGATTTGAAATTGTCGCTCAGGACACCTACGTCATACTGGCCGGGGTGGACAAGCAACGGAAGCCATCGGAATATCTTGGACCGGAGGGCTTGGAAAAGTGGCACGCGCTCGTCGGCGAGCCGATGAATTACGGACGAGGTGGCGAAGGGATCGGAACGTTCAACGCAGAGCTTGGGATCTGGACCAACGACGATCCTGGCACCTGGTATGCTGTGGCGGAACTGCTGGAACAGCTCGGCGTCCGGTGGTATATGCCCTACGAAGACGGCACGGTCATTCCGAAGAAAAAAACAATCATGGTGGCCGACCAACACCTGAAAAAAGAAGCGGCATTTGCACGGCGAGAATTTTGCTTCTATAACGCCATGCGCCATGATGGCGAAGGGATTGCCTGGTTCAAACGGCTGAAAATGGGCAACAATAACATTATCGTCTACAACCACACGACGGATGACATATTTGGACCCAAGGCACAGAAGGAACTGCACCCGAACTACCTAGCCTACGATGCCGACGGAAAGCCTTACGGCGGGTACCCGGACGGACACGGCATGCCGCGCTATACCGACCCAGGGTTTCGCAAAGCCGCCGCGATCTATTTGATCAAACGGTTCGAGGTGATGCCGGAGTTGACGGCGATTTCGCTCAGTCCCCCGGACGGAGGCTTACAAATGGACGCCCGCGATATCGATCGTTACGGCAAGCCCGATGACAGTATGGAACAGAAGGCCTCGAACTACATTTGGGATTTTCATGTATTCCTGGCCCACGAACTGAAAAAGGCGCATCCCGACAAATATCTGCTTTACGGAAACGGGAGCGGGGCGCGCGAAATTCCAACCAACATTGACGAGTTCCCTGACAACATTATCGTGCCGTTCGCCCAGCCCTACAGCGCTTACCGCGTGCTTAGAAGCACGGATCGCGAGGTCATAGAAACCCGGAAACGATGGCATGATAAGATGCGAACGGTGCGCAAGTGTCCAATCTGGGATTACTTCCTGTATTACCGTACCGCTAACAATCCGCGCTATCCGGTGGTTTTCACGGAATCTTTACAGCTCGAAGTGCAGGAAATGTTGCCGTACAGCGACGGGAAATTTATCGAGATCCAGCCCACCAGAGTCAAACGCGACACCGGTCGTGAAGCCTGGCAACTGAACACACCGGGCCTGATCCACCTGATGGTGTATTGGCACAGCAAATTGTTTTGGGATCCCGACCAGGACCGCCAAGCGCTGCTCGATGAGTATTATGATCTGTTCTTCGGTCCGGCCAGCGCAGAGATGAAGGCGTTTTACGAGATTTCCGAAAAAGTCTGGACGCGACAGGAATCGCGAAGTGTAACGAAGACAAGCGGATTTTTGAAAGAATCTGATGTGGCACAGTATTTTGATCTTCTCGCCCGTGCGCGAAAGGCCGCCGGCGCCGATACGGTCTACGAGCGTCGTATCGCCAGAATTGAACAGGAAATGCAGCCGTTAAAATTACAATTCGACGCCTTTGACCGCCAAGGACCAAACCTGCACGTGTACACCCCCGCGCGTTCAGGAATTGCTCCGGAACTGGACGGAGATTTGAATAAACCATTCTGGCAGAAGCAGCAATTTTGGAACACGTACACCTTACTCGATGCCGTGACCGGCGAGATGCCGGAGAAAAACCGCACATCCGTCTCCTTCCGGATCACGGAGAATCCGCCAGCGTTCTGGGTGGGGATTGTTTGTCACGAGTCACGCATGGGTCAGATCACGACGAACGCGGTTGGACGTGGCGATCGCGCCATTTCGAACGATGATACGGTGGAAATTTACATCGCGACACCGGAGCGGTCTTATTTCCGAATTGTCGCGAATCCCCTGGGCGCCTTATGGGAAGAAAGTCACGACCCGGCCCTTGTCGAGCGCGACACCTTACCGGAACTCTGGCGGCCCGGCACAGAGGCCGTCGCCCGCCGGAGCGACGATCAATGGAGTCTGGAAATCATGATCCCCAAGGCGGATTTCGGCACGTTAGGTCCGACCCGGAATTACCCCTGGGGCATAAACGTGGCTCGTACACGCCGGGCCGGCGGCACACCGGAGCGGTTTGCATTGGCGCCCACCGGGCAGCCGGATTTCTCAGACTTATCGAAAATGGGCAATCTTGCACGGGGAGATGTCGCTCGGGAACGCTGGCAGGAATCCGTGCCGCAGCCGGGCTTCCCAGGCGCGTTCCAATCCGCGGCCAAGCGGTTCGCAGAAAAAGAGTACGGTGCCGCGCAGAAAGCGTTTATGGAATTAGCCGAAAAGGCACCCACTGCAGCGTCCAAAGCGACGTGTCTGGCCCGTGCTGCCCTGAGCCTCTGGCGGCAGGGCGATGATACGAACGCCTTAAAACTGGCGAAAAGCATTGCCATCGCACCTGTATCGGCGTGTGCCCAAATGGAAATCATGGCAGAAGCGAAGCGCTATCCAGAGCTGATCAAGGCGTTTGCCGAAGAAGATATTGCCAAATGGCCGGATGCAATTAATGTTCGCGGTTTCTGGTTACGAGGTGAAGCGTTTGCTCAAACGAAAGACCTGGCCGCCGCTGCCCGCGATTTCGCACACAGCGCCGACCTGGCTGGCTCAGACGATCTGACGAAAATCGAGGCACTTCAACGAACAGCCGGACTGCGTCGCGCCCTAGCTGATGCGGACGGGGCCCTCGTCGCCCTGCAACAGGCATTAGATCTGTTTGAGGCCAATCCTCGTGTCGTATCGGCAGCCCGCTGGCGCTATCCAAGTATAGTGCTGGAGGCCGCCGCGACGATGAAAGACCTCGGAGAATATGACGCCGCACTGGCTGTACTGGCCCGTTACGGTAATCCCGACGAACCGGGCACAGGCGACTGGTGGTTCCAGATACTTGAACAGTACGGCGATCTCTACGTAGCGCAAGGGAAAACCGAACAGGCCCTGAAACGGTATCGTCAAGCGACGGAAACCAAGGCTCAGGCCGGCTTCATCAAGCGCGCTCAAGATAAAATCGACATCACCCACAAGAAATAACCCCGCGCCCCTCCACGTTTAAACTTTTTTCAAAAAGGGTTCAAAAAAAGTGTAATCGGTTAGCGACCGGGGGGCAAGTTTGCTTTCCGTGGACTTTCTCTATCCCCTGAATCCACTAAAGATTCTGTGTGTTCTGTGTGCTCTGGTATTTTGTCCACGGAAAAGCAAGTATGTGGGTAAGTCAACAGTTTATTTTTAATTTGTTTTCATATTGTTCTATAGCAAGGAGTTATGAATAGTTGCACCCGCGCGATCACGCGCTGGCGGGTGCGGCTGTTTGTAACTCCGGAGTGAGTAACAGAACTCACTAATTTTGGGATTTTCCGGTGTTTTGTGTCGCAAGTTCAATTCCC
>CAZUAY010000125.1:0-11462 GCA_964618405.1 uncultured Lentisphaerales bacterium | reverse complement strand
CCCCTGTGCCTGACCGATTACAAATTCGTTGATTCTTCTCATTGTCAGGGCTTCCTGTTCTTGATACAATCTAAAAATTCTTTTACTCGTATTTTAAGGCAAGCTTATGCAGTTTTTCATGGCCAGTACTTTCTCGGATCTCTTACTCACCTATCTTGGATGGTTTGGTGCCGCTGTGGCCGTTGTCCTTTTTTTTAGTTTTACAATCTTTATCCACGAATTCGGCCATTTTGTCGCCGCTCGTCTTTGCGGTCTTCGTGTGGATGCTTTTTCGATTGGTTTTGGGCCGGCTATTTGGCGCAAAAAAATAAACGGTACGGATTACAAAATCTCTTGGATTCCGTTCGGGGGCTACGTGGCGCTTCCACAGCTCGACCCTTCTGGGATGCAGACGATTCAGGGGGCGGATGGCGCTCCTCTTGCTGATATTCCGGCTGCTGCGTGGTGGAAACGAATCATCGTCAGTGTTTCGGGTCCAATCGGCAATATGCTTCTCGCTTTGGTTCTCGCTTCGATCGTCTGGGCAATTCCTCCCAATGTAGCGGACGACATGAAGTTCGATGGGGCAGTGGTGGGTTATGTGCTTCCCGACTCGGATGCTGAAGCTTCGGGCTTGCGTGCGGGTGATAAAATACTTTCGGTGAACGAAAATAGGGTTAGCTCTTGGTCCGAGTTCATGACGGAGTGCCACCTCGATGCGGTCGATGATCAGGTGTCGCTTACGGTCTCCAACTTGCTTGACGGTGCGATGGCAACTCTGGCGGTTCCCGTTAAAAAGAGCAAACTCGGGCATTTTTCAGTTGCGGACATCGAAGCGGGGCACTTCTGTGCTGTGAGCGGTTTCGGTACTAACTCACCAGCGGAATCCGCAGGGTTGAAGGTGGGCGACGTGATCATGTCGGTGAATGGAACCAGCGTGATGGGAATCAATCAAGCCGTTGAGTTGATTGCGCATTCAGGTGGCGTGCCGCTGTCAATTGGCTACATGCGAGACGAGCGTCATGATTCCGTTCAGATCCTGCCGACTCCGAATCCAGACGGGAGCGGCACTTACCTGATGGGTGTTATGCTTACCCCCTACAGTGTCAGTGGGCCGCCGTGGACGCAGTACCGAAAACCGCTTGATCAGATTAAGGGCGATGCGAGTTCGGTCATGCGTGTGCTGAGGGCTCTCGTTGCGCCGAAGGAAAAAGGGGAGACCAAGCGGGTTGGCAAAGCGCTGGGTGGACCGATTATGATTGTCACCAGTATGTGGATGACGATGCTTTCTGGCCTCGCAGGAGCGCTTTCTTTCGTGCGATTCTTGAACGTGAATTTGGCGATGCTCAATCTTCTGCCACTGCCTGTGCTGGACGGCGGACATATCGTTTTCGCCTTGTGGCGCGGCCTTTTCCGTCGCGAAATACCGGCGGTCGTGATCAATGCCCTGGTTAACGTCTTCGCTGTACTTCTGATCGGTATCTTTATTCTGATCTCCATGCGCGACATGTGGAGTCTGCCGATTATCTTTGGCGGAGGCCGCGACAAGGACAAGCAGGAGCAGGCTGGCGATGTCGAGCCTGATACGCCGAGTCAAGCAGTGCCCACTGAATAACCTAATTTCTTTCTCCCGGATTCATGATGAACTCGAAAATAAACATCAATCCGAAAAATGGTGCAGAAGGGGTTCTGGCTCGATCCAGAACGCATCGCATCATGCTCGGCAGAATTCCCATTGGTAGAGGCGCCCCCGTGTCTGTGCAAACGATGGCGGATACCGACACGCGAGACGTGGAGGCTTCCGTTCGTTGTATTTTGGAGGCTGTCGAAGCGGGTTGCGACATCGTGAGGCTTGCCGTTCCCGATGCGCAGGCAGCAGAGGCACTGGCGACGATCCGGAAGCAGACCGAAGGCGTGCCACTCGTCGCGGATATCCATTTTGATTGGCGGTTGGCGATGCTGTCGCTGGAAGCAGGCATCGATGGACTCCGGATCAACCCCGGCAATATCGGCGGAGCCGATCGCGTGAAGTCGGTCGCTCAGGCAGCGAAGGCTCGCAAGGTGCCGATTCGCATCGGCGTGAATGCGGGTTCTTTGGAGCCCGCGCTGCTCGCGAAGCATGGTGGGGCAACGGCCGAGGCGCTTGTCGAAAGCGCTCTCGGGCATGCGGCATTGCTTGAGGCCGCGGATTTTTATGATATCAAGATCTCCGTTAAGGCCTCCGATATTCCTCGAACACTTGCTGCTTATCGACTGCTTTCAGCCTCGACGCATTATCCGCTTCACTTGGGGCTGACTGAGGCGGGTACGTTTCTGGCGGGGACGGTTCGCTCATCGGTTGCCATGGGCATTTTGCTCAACGAAGGCATCGGCGATACGATCCGAGTTTCCTTGACGGATAAACCCCTGAAGGAAGTGGCTGTTGGGCTGGAGCTTCTGCGTTGCCTTGGACTCCGTACACCGGGCGCAAATGTGACCTCATGCCCGACCTGCGGTAGGACGCAGGCCGATGTCGTTAATACCGCGCACAATGTGGAGGTTGCCCTCGAGAAGCTCTACCGAGAGAATCCGGCAATGAAGCGACCGCATGTCGCGGTGATGGGCTGTGTGGTAAACGGCCCAGGAGAAGCGCGTGATGCCGACATTGCGCTTGTCGGCGGGAAAAACGAGTTTCTGCTCTACATCAAAGGAGTGCGTGTCTCGCGACATCCCCAAGGAGAAGCGGTGGAAGCCCTTGTTGAAGCCGTCAGGAGGTTTTCGTGAGTACCGGATCCTGTTTGAGTGTAAAAGCCCGTCATCCTAATCGTGCCGTACGTCTGGCCAACTGGGTCAAGTTCATCCATATTGTCGATGATTTCGTGGCGCTTGTCCTCTCCTACTTTGTCGTCTATTTCTCCCGTTTCCCGGAGGAATTTTTCGGTCTGCTGGGGGGGCGTTTTGAGTTAGTAAGCATGTATGCGCGTGTTTATTGGAATCGGGCACCCATCTACTTAGGCCTGACGTTTATATTTCTATTCGTCTTCTATGCCGTTTTGGGGATGTACGAGGGGCATCGGCGAATACGCAAGACACCGGTTCTCTGGAATGCGCTCGTCGGTAACGGCCTCGTCATCGGCTGTGTGGCGGCGTATCTATTTTTTTCCAAGAGCACCTGGCACATGCGCGGTTTTCTCCCGCTCGTTCTACTCGTCAATATTGTTATGACTGTCTTGGTTCGACGGGTGACGAATTCAATCTTGTATTGTGCCCGCAAGCGGCATCCGTCACTCCGCATTAAGACCTTACTGATTGGGTTCAATGATGACGCGGAGCACCTGAACAAATGGTCTGCCGAAGGCCGTCTCAAAGGTTGCGATATCGTGCATCGCATCGCGTCTCCTAGCGGCATCCTTGATGTCCGCCGAATCTTGCCACCACTTCTGACGCCCGATATGGGTGCCGTGTTCGTCATGGATCGTGACATGAAGACCGATACGATTATGGACATCGTTCGCATTTGCGCAAAACATAATAAAACAGTGAACGTCCTTTTTCCTCGATTTCTGTCACTCCATAACCCCTTGTCGTATGGCGACACGATGGATGGCATTCCGATCGTACACTTCCCATCACCCCAGTTCTCCACGACAGACGTCTGGATCCGGAGGCTGGGTTCAAGAGTGGTGGCCACGCTGCTGCTGGTCATTTTATTTCCAGTGCATCTTGTGCTGGCTTTGCTCATCAAAATTGACAGTTGCGGCCCCGCTGTCTTCGTGCAAGATCGAACGGGTCTGAATGGCAGCGTATTCAAGATGTTCAAGTACAGGACGATGTGCGAGGATGCGGAGTCGAAGCTCGACGCCCTGCGCTGTCATAACGAAACAGACGGTGCTCTTTTCAAAATGCATAATGATCCACGCGTGACGCGCTTCGGGCATTTTTTACGGAAAACCAGCATTGACGAACTTCCGCAGCTTGTGAACATCATGCGCGGGGAAATGCGTTTCGTTGGGCCAAGACCGTTGCCAGCGAGGGATCTTAAGGGCTACGAACGCGCTTGGTCTTTCATGCGTCAGACGTGTCCCCCCGGCATCACGTGCATCTGGCAGGTCGCTGGCCGAAGCAGTGTAGGGTTCGAGGATATGTGTTTGTTGGACATCTGGTATGCGCTCAATCGGAACTGGATTCTCGACCTGCATATTGTGTTTAGAACGGTATGGGTGGTGGTGTTTGGTAGAGGGGCGTACTAACGGGTGTAAGATCCCGGCCTCCTAAAAAAAGGATTGAATCAATGCTTGATCATGTAAAAGTCACAACGCTCGATAACGGTTGCCGCATCGTGACCTCGACGATGCCAGACGTGGAAAGCCTCGCCGTCGGCTTCTTCTCAACCGTCGGTTCACGCTACGAAGCGCACCGCCAGTCGGGCCACAGTCACTTCCTTGAGCACATGCTCTTTAAAGGGTCGGCTAAGCGTTCCGCACGTGCCATCTCCCAGGCAATTGAAAGTCGCGGCGGAAACATGAATGCGTACACGAGTTTTGAAAGCACCGTGTTTTATGCCGTTGCGCCCTCCACTTCTGCAGCGCTGACGATCGATGTGCTGGGCGATATGTACGCGTCACCAAAACTTACCAATGCCGATGTCGACAAGGAGCGTACTGTCATTCTAGAAGAGGTTAACATGTACCACGACCAGCCCGATGCATACGTTATGGACTTGGCGCAGCAAGCGCTGTGGACTCGTCATCCGCTGGGCAGTCAGATTCTAGGAACTGTCGATTCACTCAAGGCCACAACAGCGGAATCGTTGCGCGAATACCATAACTATCACTACAACGCGCACGCCACTGTCATCGCTGCCGCTGGTAACATCACCCACGAAAAACTTCTCGACCTCGCCGCTCGTTATGCCACACGTTTACCTGTTGGCGCTGTGCGTAAATGTAAGGCGACAACGGATGCGACGCCGATGACACGCTTGATTTTCGATCGGCGCGAGACCGAGCAGGTTCAAGCCGTCATCGGGTACAGGGCGTGCGGCTGCTACGACCCGCGCCGCCACACCCTAAACCTGCTCAACGTGGTGCTGGGCGGGAATATGAGCTCACGGCTTTTTCAGGTCGTACGCGAAAAGCATGGGCTTGCCTATTCGGTGGCGTCAGCTCCGTCGTTCTACAACGATACGGGAGCCTTCCAGATCATCGCGGGTCTTGATCGCAAGCGCAGCGTGAAGGCACTCGCGCTCTGTGCTGCCGAAATCCAGAAGATCGCCACAACGGCCATTCCAAAAGCTGAGTTTGAGCGCGCTCGTGAGTACATGCTCGGCTGCCTTCGACTCGGACTTGAAACAGCGCGCAGTCACATGTCGTGGATCGGAAATGGCACCTTGCGAAACCAGCTCATCACACCGATGCAGGCGATGGAAAACATCAAGCGCGTAACGCGTGAGGATGTGCTCGCGTTGGCCGCCGAAATTTTCAAACCCGAAAATACCACCCTCACGCTGGTGATGCCGCGCTCTGACGTGGCCGAGCCAGAAGCACACCTCCTGGCGCTTATGCCATAAGGGTGTTCTGCGCGTTTCTCGCATTCAGCGGGTGGTTCACAACGACGAAAGGAATCAAGATGGAAAACTTCGAATACTGTAATGCCACACGGATTGTCTTCGGTAAGGGAACGCAAAGCCGCGTTGGAGAGCTTGTCAAGAAGCATGCGGACAAGATTCTACTTCATTTTGGTGGCGGCAGCATCAAACGGAGCGGGCTCTATGATGAAGTCGTTGCCTCGCTGAAAAAAGCCGACGTCAAGATTGTAGAACTGGGCAACGTCAAGCCCAACCCCCGGCTTGCATTGGTTAAGGAGGGCATTGAACTTTGTCGTAAGGAGAAGATCGATTTTATTCTCGCCGTTGGCGGAGGAAGTGCCATCGACTCCGCAAAGGCGATTGCGATGGGCGTGCCGTACGCAGGCGATGTTTGGGATCTCTTTGCTAAGGGAATTCCGATTGACAGTGCATTGAAGGTTGCAACCGTGCTCACCATCCCGGCCGCTGGAAGCGAAGCCAGTCCCAATACGGTCATCACGAACGAAGCAGCCTGCCTCAAGCTCGGATACGGCGCTGAAGTGCTACGTCCCGTTTTCAGCATTCTCAACCCTGAGCTTTGCCTGACCTTGCCGGAGCATCAGATCGCCAATGGTGTCAGCGACATGATGAGCCATATCTTTGAACGCTATTTTACCAACACGACGAACACGGATTTGACCGACTCGCTTTGCGAAGCCACGCTTCGCACGATCATGAAGAATGCGTTATTGCTGCGAAAAGATCCTACGAATTACGATGCGTGGGCAGAAATCGTTTTTAGTGGCTACGTTGCGCACAAGGGGATCCTTGGCGTAGGCCGTGGCCAAGATTGGGCCTGTCATGGCATCGAGCACGAGCTGTCGGCAATTTACGATGTTGCGCATGGCGCTGGACTTGCCGTTGTCACGCCAGCTTGGATGGAACACGTGTACAAAACGAACGTATCGATGTTCGTGCAGTTCGCGGTCAAGGTCATGGGCGTCGACGGTAGTTTCCGCAATCCCGAAGGCATTGTGCAGGAAGGGATTAGTCGTCTCCGCGAGTTCTATGCGAAGATGGGCCTCCCCAGCACACTTACTGGCCTCGGCATTGGCGACGATCAGCTTGAGCTCATGGCGAAGAAGGCAACGAAAATTGCTTTTGGTGAAGAGCGCCCTCTTGGCGGTTTAAAGAAGCTCTATTGGCAGGACGTGCTCGCGATCTACAAGCTCTGCTAGCTTGCAGGCTGGGGACAGCCCGCAAGGAGAGGGTAAAACCTGCGGCGATCTTTTTGCATGCTTGCCGGCTGAGACAGCCCGCAAGAAGAGAGTAAAACTTGCGGAGTTTTTTTCGCGTAGCTTTTTACTCTCTCCCTGCAAGCAGTCTCTGCTTGCAGGTACGGCGGGTGGCAATGGCCTGCGAGGGATCTTCAGGCCAATAGTGCTAGGTGCGTCGGCGCCAGCGTATCAAGCCGCCGTGCCGATGCGCCCAACAAGGACTATCGACCATAGCCCATGGACTACTGCTCGCCCACTCGCTACTCGCCACTCGCAACTTCTCCCCTGTGGCAAGTACGGCAGGCTGTATTCTGACTTGTGTTCTTGTGTCATCATGGGAACTGTGTGTATACTTCTCCCACAACTATGAAAACAATTATTATCGGCGGGGGTGTCTCAGGGCTTGCAGCAGCCGCATTTTCACGCCATGCGCTTGTGCTCGAAGGGATGAAGCAACCGGGGCGCAAGTTATTGGCCACCGGTGGAGGGCGTTGCAACATCACGCATGATGTTGATGTGGACGGCATCATGTCAAAATTTGGAAAGCGCGCGCGCTTCATGAGCGATGCGCTCTATGCGTGGAGTCCCGAAGGCATCCGCGAATTCCTCGATGAACGCGGCGTGCCGACTGTCGTCGAAGAGGATGGATGCGTCTTCCCTGCTTCGGGTCGTGCGGGGGATGTTCTCGATGCGCTTGTTGGTGCAGCGCGTGATGCTGGCGCGGAGCTACGATGTGGTGTTACCGTTAAACGTGTGTTAGTGAACGAGACGGGGACGGCCGTACGCGGCGTCGAAGTGGATTCCGGCGATATTGTTGAGGCGAAGCAGGTGATTCTTGCCGCAGGAGGAAGGAGCAAGCCGGATCTGGGCTCCGATGGTTCGGGCTTTGTGATTGCCAAAGATCTCGGGCTCAAGGTCACACCTGTGTATCCTGCGCTAGGAGCCTTGACCGTGGAAGATCCTTGGATTTCTGAACTGGCGGGAGTAAGCTGTCCAAAAGTCTCGCTCAACATTGCTGAAAAAGGCTATTCCCACGAACCGGTCACAGGATCGTTGCTGTTTACGCATAAAGGACTAAGTGGCCCACCGGCGCTCGCGATTTCAGGGCTTGTTGGGCAGGCGCTCGATGAACTCGGTGGTCGCGTTCGACTGAAGATCTGTTTTCGTGATGACATGAAGGTGGACGATTGGCTCGCGTTGTTTGACAGCTGGCGGCGTCCGTTTGGCACACGCCTTGTTCGCAAATTGCTTGCCGAGGCGTTGCCGAAGGCTTTGGCTGAGACCTTGTGTAAGCTCGCTGGCGTTGAGGAAGAAACGACAGTTGCCTCCTTTACCCGGGGACAGACCGAGCGACTGGCAGAACGGTGTGCCGTGTGCCCGTTGACGATTTCGGCTACGGACGGATGGGATAAGGCGATGATGACGCGGGGTGGGATCGCGCTGAGCGAACTCGATCCCAGAACGATGGCGTGTAAGCGAATCGCTGGGCTCTACTGCGTTGGCGAACTTGTCGATCTCGATGCACCGTGCGGCGGCTATAATCTGACCTGGGCCTTGGCATCGGGTCGTCTCGCGGGTGAATCTTTATTCTAGTTTCAGGTAGGCATTTTTCGAAGATTATGCTAGACTACAACCCATACGTTTTAAGGAGAATTTTGTATGAATTTAACACAAGAACAGCAGGGTCAAGTGCGAAGTTGGGCTGCAGCAGGAGCCAGTCTTTCGGAGATTCAGTCTCGGTTGGCCGAGGAATTTTCGATCATGCTTAGCTACATGGACACACGTTTTCTCGTGATCGACTTGAATGCGCAACTTAAGGACAAGCAGGTTCCAGTCGAGAAAAAGCCAATCGAGCCTTCTGATGAAGAGGAGGCAGACGCATTGGAGTCGGAGCCAATGCCAGCGCATGGTGATGTGTCCGTGGAGATTAGCCCGATTACTCGGGCGGGGTTTGCGTTGACGGGCTCGGTTGTGTTTTCGGACGGCACGAAGGCGGAGTGGGGCTTTACGAACGATGGGCGCTTCTCGCTTGATCCAGAAACAGAGGGGTATCGTCCGACGGCGGAAGACCTCCGGACATTCCAGACAAAACTTAGGGCACTTTTGCCGGCTCAGGGGTATTGATGATAAAGAGTACAAAAGCTAAGCGTGCTGAAACCGTGTCTGTCGGGTTTCTCGGTGCGGGCAAAATGGGCGGTGCAATCTTGGTGTCGCTGATTAAGGCGAAGATCGCGCGGCCTTCTTCGATTCGAGTTTGTGATGCGGTTCCAGCGAGGCTTGAACAGCTCGCCAAAGACTATGGCGTGAAACCGGCGACAGCGGCCGAAGTCGTCGCGGCGAGTGATGTCGTTTTTCTTGCGGTCAAACCCCAAGATCTAGGAGCCTTACTAGAAGGCATTCCCGCCGACGTGGCGTCTAAGCCCTTGTATATTTCGATTGCAGCGGGAAAGCAGATTGCATGGGTGGAAGCTCACATGCCGAAAGCAAGGATCATTCGATCAATGCCGAATCTTGCCGTTTCAGTTGGCTTGGGAATGACGGCATTTTGTGGAGGGGCGAAAGCTAAGAAGGCTGATCTACGGCTTGCGGCGAAGGTGTTAGGTAGCACGGGCAGGGCTCTTGAGCTCCCCGAAGAGCAACTTGATGCGGTTACGGCGCTGAGCGGCTCGGGGCCGGCATTCCTCGCCTACGTGGTACAGACCATGATCGATGGGGGCGTGGCGCTTGGGCTTTCTGAGGAAACGGCAGGAGTGCTTGCGCTTCAGACCATGCTTGGCACGGCCACTGTACTAACGAATGGATCGACGGGTGTTGCTGATTTTATTAAATCCGTAACGTCTGCGAAGGGCACGACCGCCGAGGGGCTGGCTGTCCTAAAAAAATCATCTATTTCAGGAACTATGAAGCGCACGATGGCCGCCGCTGCGCGCAGGAGTCGAGAATTGAGCCGCATGCCATGATTGGACGTAAAAGTAAAAAAAGAGATGTTATTCCCAGCGGGTTTCGACCCTCGCGGTTTTCCTCAATGCATTCGCAGCGTTCGGTACACGCCGATGACGAAGGCGGATTCCTTTCTCGGATTGAAATGTTTTTTGCCGCACACCGAATCATTTTGTTCATTTTTTTGTGCGGAATTGTCTCTGGGGTTTTCTTGCGCGGGTGCTTCACAGAGTCGGAAGGAGCGTCGGAAGAAGCCACGGAGCAGGAAGAGGTTCAAGTCAAAACTAAAGTAGTGAAGCCAGATTTAATTAATCCTGTACGCCCCGCGCCAGAAAAGTTTAAGCGTGACTCCTATCTCCCTGCAATGCGCGAGTCTGAAGCATCGGGAGCGATTGTCAATTCCAGTTTTTCTGCTGGTCGGGATCTGGTTTACGTAGAAGATGATCGTTTGTGGTGGGAGAGTGACAACGACGGCGAGACGGATGACGAGTGCGACCACTCGATGCATGCCGCGATGGAAATTCCTTTTCGACGCTTGGCGAATCTTGCAGTGGCGGCGGGCTGGCAACTCCGCGTTCAAGAGGCTTACCGAGCTACGGGGGTTCATGCGAGTAAGTCACTGCACAAAGAGGGTCGGGCGCTTGACGTGACCGTCGATAATCCTGGTGACGTTAAGCTAACGCATTTCGAGAAAATCGCTGCTTACGAGGAGCTTGCAAAAATGGCGTGGCAGGCGGGTTTCGATTGGGTATACTATGAAAATAGCGCGGGTGGAGGTCCACATATCCACGCCTCGGTTAAAGCGGATGGTCCTAAGATGTCAGACTTCAAAAAGAAACCTAAATGAATAAAGAAGCGTCTTCTGGAAAACTGAAGAGTACTCTGCACGGTGGCGGGTCATCCGCTGCAAAGTATTTTTCGCTGACCTACGGTCCGATGCCACGCTGGAAGGCGATTCTGATGGAAGTCACGACGACGCTTTTTTGTGGTGTTCCCGGTGCGCTGGGTTTGTTGCTTCGTTCGAAGCTCTATCGTCCTTTTTTCGGCGCCTGCGGTCGTGGCGTTGTGATTGGACGCAACGTAACCTTTCGACATCCGTCGAAGATCCGCCTCGGTGCTGGCGTTGTCCTCGACGACAACTGCGTGGTGGATGCGAAGGGTGGAGCGGGGAGCGGCATTTCGTTAGGGAAGAACGTCTACATTGGCCGCAACACGATTGTCTATTGTAAGGGCGGTGAAATCGAGATCGACGACGATGTTAATTTTTCCTCGAATTGTATTGTCTTTTCTTCGAACAAGCTGTCAATGAAGCCCGGGACGATGGTTGGCGCTTACTCCTATCTCCTCAGCGGTGGCGAATACGATTACAAGACAGGCGTTCCCTTTACGGCGCAGGCAGGGATGGAGACGGTGGGTCCGCTCGAAATCGGTGCAGGTTGCTGGTTCGGTGCACGCGTGACGGTTCTTGACGGCGCTTGCATTGGTGACCGCTGTGTTCTCGGCGCTGGAGCGGTCGTGACCCGTCCGCTTCCAGCCAATTCTCTTGCTGTTGGCGTGCCTGCAAAAATGGTGGGGACGGTGCCGGTTGAGTCGCTAGAAGAAGTCGCGAGTTGCTAGTGGCTAGTCGCTAGTACTGATCCGGCCACAGTGGGAAGTTGCGAGTTGTGAGGCTGGAGAGAGTGAGTAGTGAGTAGTGCGTAGTGCGTAGTTTCCGCTGGGGG
>CAZUAY010000124.1:0-11494 GCA_964618405.1 uncultured Lentisphaerales bacterium | reverse complement strand
GTACTCGACACCTCATTAGAAGTGGGAATTGAACTTGCGATGAAAAAGTAGGAAAAACCTCAATTTAGTGAGGTCTGAAGATAGACTCGCGGCGACGAGAGAAACACGCCGAAACCACAGGCCGCTCTTCCTGATAGGACTGCTTCTCCATTCTGCCACTAGCCACTAGCAACTAGCGACTGTAATCGGGCAGTCAACGGGGGGCACCCCCCGTCACTGACCGATCACGTTGCTAACACCTAGGGCCTAATCCCTAACCCCTTCTCCTTGTTGCTAACACCTAAGGCCTAATCCCTAACCCCTTCTCCTTGTGGCTTTCACCTAGGGTCTAATCCCTAACACCTTCTTTCCCGCAGGGGGAAATACTATTTGTCGTCGAGCGCGACGCAGCCGGGAAGCACTTTGCCTTCGAGGAATTCGAGGGAAGCGCCACCACCAGTTGAGATGTGACTCATCTTCGGTGCGAGGCCAGACTTCTTCACCGCGCTGACAGAATCGCCACCACCGATGATCGAAATGCCGCCATTCGCCTTCACTTCTGCAACGGCTTCGCAGACACCGAGCGTGCCTTTTGCGAAGGCGGGCATCTCGAAGCAGCCCATAGGACCATTCCATACAACCGTTTTCGCCTTCTTGGCGGCATCGCTGTAAAGTGCAGTGGTTTTTGGACCAATGTCGAGGGCCATCCAGCCGTCAGGGATGTCGTTGCCGACGATCTGCGTGTTGGCATCGGCGGCGAACGCATCGGCGGCGATGTTGTCTACCGGCAGGAGGAGGCTGACGCCACGCTTCTTGGCGTCGGCGATCATCTCGCGCGCATAGTCGAGCTGGTCGAGTTCACAAATCGATTTGCCGACGTCGTGTCCTTGTGCCTTGAGGAAGGTG
Organism: uncultured Lentisphaerales bacterium; assembly: GCA_964618405.1. Classification (GTDB taxonomy): domain Bacteria; phylum Verrucomicrobiota; class Kiritimatiellia; order RFP12; family UBA3636; genus JBBQIY01. The sequence continues at coordinate 10,609 of CAZUAY010000124.1, read as the reverse complement.
TAAGCCATGCCACCGCCGATGATCAGCGTGTCAACCTTCGTGAGGAGGTTCTTAACCACGGCGAGCTTGTCGGAAACCTTGGCACCGCCAAGGATGGCGACAAATGGGCGGACAGGAACTTCAACAGCAGAGCCGAGGTATTCGAGTTCCTTTTCCATCAAGAATCCGGCAACGCAAGCGCCGCCTTTGGCCTTGATATACTTGCAAATAGAGGCCGTTGAGGCGTGGTCGCGGTGCGCTGTGCCAAAAGCGTCGTTGACGTAGATGTCGCCATACGAAGCGAGCTTCTCGGCCATCGTCTGCTTGGCAACCTTGAGTTCCGCCTTGATCTTGGCGTAATCCTCATCACTCTGGCCTTCTGCCTGTTTCACTTTGCCTTCTTCGGCTGAATAAAAACGGGTGTTTTCCAGCATCAGCACATCCCCAGCCTTGAGGGCGTCGACTTGCGCTTTTGCGTTCTGGCAGTCTTCAGCGAAAGCAACGGGCTTGCCGAGGCTCTTTGAAAGGGCTTCTGCAACAGGACGCAGGCTGAAGGCGGGATCTGCCTTGCCGTTGGGGCGTCCTAAGTGCGACATGAGGACGAGGCTGGCTCCTTTGTCGAGAATGTACTTAATTGACGGCAAAGCAGCTTGTATGCGTGTGTCGTCGGAAATTACACCACCCTTGATCGGCACGTTGAAGTCAACGCGCATGATGACCTTGCGGCCTTTGAACTCGATGTCTTTGATTGTTTTCTTGTTCATTTTTAGCAGAATCCGTTGGTTCGTTGTTAATAAAGAGAAAAGCTTGAAGGCAGCCTTGATCCGATGAGGAGGGGCGTGCCTTCAAGCTTCTTGGAATTCGAAGATTACTTCGCGATAACGCGAGCCATCTCCAGAACCTTGTTGGAATACGCCCACTCGTTGTCGTACCAGCTCACAACCTTGACGAACGTGTCGTCAAGAGCAATGCCGGCCTTCTCGTCGAAGATGGAGGTCGTCGCACAGCCACGGAAATCGGTCGAAACGACCGATTCATCGGTGTAGCCGAGAACGCCCTTCAGCGCGCCTTCGGAAGCCTTCTTCATGGCGGCGCAAACTTCTGCGTAGGTTGCAGGCTTGACGAGTTCGACCGTCAGGTCAACGACCGAGACGTCGGAGGTCGGAACGCGGAATGCCATGCCGGTGAGTTTGCCGTTGAGTTGGGGGAGGACCTTGCCGACAGCCTTCGCAGCGCCAGTCGAGGAGGGGATGATGTTCTCGAGAATGCCACGGCCACCTCGCCAATCCTTGTGGGAAGGGCCGTCGACCGTCTTCTGAGTTGCTGTCGCCGCATGCACAGTCGTCATCAGACCACGCTTGATTCCGAACGCATCGTCAAGAACCTTGGCGATCGGTGCGAGGCAGTTCGTTGTGCAGGAGGCGTTGGAGATGATGTCTTGGCCAGCGTAGGACTTGTCGTTAACGCCATAGACGAACATCGGGGTTGCGTCCTTGGAAGGAGCAGAGAGGATGACTTTCTTTGCGCCAGCCTTGATGTGAGCGCGGGCGGTGTCGTCTGAGAGGAAGAAACCGGTGGACTCCACGACGACATCGGCGCCGACTTCGTTCCACTTCAGGTTTGCTGGATCGCGTTCAGCCGTGAGGCGAATCTTCTTTCCATTGACGACCATCGTGCCACCTTCAACGGAGACTTCTCCATCGAAACGGCCATGTACGGAATCGTACTTCAGCATATAAGCGAGGTACTCAGGATCAAGAAGGTCGTTGATCCCAACGATTTCGATGTCCTTTGAAAAGTTTTCGATTGCAGCACGGAACACCATGCGTCCGATGCGTCCGAATCCATTGATGCCAACTTTGATTGCCATTTTCTTGTCTCCCGTTGAGTGTTGATTAGGTTTACATTTGAAATTGAGGAAGCGTGCTACATTCGGAAGGGTTCCGTCTGTCTCAGGAACGATGTCCCAGTGCATCTCAAAACATGACCAGACATTTTAGTGTTTTCGCGCGTTACAGTCAAGCTTCTGAATAGATATTTTTTTATTAAGGAAATCGGAGGATCTGGAACACCGAAAAGGCATTTCTGTCAGACGAGCGTTTTTGCAAGTGCCGAGAAGGTTCGGACGTGTCGGACAGGTCGAACAGATTTAAGTGGCCTAATACTGTAGCTGGCTTCGTGAAGCCGGGAGCTGTCATAATCGTAATCTTAATCGTAATCTTCCGACCTCACCTACTAACGTCGAAATCGTAAAGGGAGTGGTCGTAACGAGCGGAGCACCGGTTTTCCAACCCGTGTACGAAAACGGGTTGGAAAACCCGTTCTCCGTTTGCTTCGCTCGTCCTCCTCGGTCTACCGATTACGATTACGATTACGATTAGGATTACGCTCTAGGATTTCGATTAGAATTAGTCTAGGATTTCGATTAGAATTAGGATGAGTTTACTTTATAACCAGTAGGCATTATACTTGGACTTTCGAATAAGCACGAATCGTCTTTGGACGGGCCATGAAGACAACATCGATTAACGAATTAAAACCTTTAGATTCATAGCAAACTACCAGCAGGAGATTACACATGACTTTTACCCATTGGCTTGTTGATGCACATGAACGAATTTTCCCAGTTGGGAATCAAGTCTCCGAAACCCCACTTGTTCTCGATGCCGCTCGCGGTGAGCGCCTCGCCTTTCAGGCGGCCGTTTCGTTCGATACTTCTCCTGACAGTCCAGAGGTTGTTACCGTTGAAGCCACGGTGAACGCACCCGACGTTAGGGTTCGCACGCGACGCGTTGGCTTCGTTCCTGTCGCCCATCTCAATACGCTTACGCCTGCCGATGAATGCGATCTCCTTGGCCATGTGCCAGGCTTCGTTCCCGATCCTCTTTTCGACGATGCCACTGCCGTACTAGCCGCGGGCGAAACTATTGCGTTTTGGTTTACAGTCGACATCCCGCCTACCTGTAAGCCTGGCGAGACCCTTGTAACCGTCACGTTGACGGTTAAAACAGATGAACAAACAATAGCCGTGCTGCCTCTCATCGGAACCTTCAACGTCCATGATGTGGTCATTCAGCCTCGCCGCAATTTTTCTGTTGTGCAGTGGTTTTATAATGACGCAATTTCCGATTGGTACGGTCTCAAGCCGTTTGAGCCAGCATTTTGGGAGCGAGTTAAGCCCTATATGCGCAACCTCGTTGAGCATGGGCAAGACACGATCTACGCGCCTGTCTTTACCCCGCCACTTGATGGCGTGAAGCGTCCGACGCAACTTCTCAAGGTTACACGAACAGCAGTCGATACCTATGTTTTTGATTGGACTGACGTTAAACATTATATCGATCTTGCGACCGCTTGCGGTATTCAAAATTTTGAATGGACTCACTTTTTTACTCAATGGGGTGTCAAGCATGCCCTCCGAATCTACGAAGGACAGGGCGAGGACGAGCGCTTGTTGTGGCCGGTCGAGACGGGCGCAACCTCGGGCACCTATCGTACGTTCCTCACGCAGTTCCTCAATGAATTTAAGGTGTTCCTTGACCGTGAAAACTTATTAGCGCGCTCGTTTTTCCATGTTTCCGACGAACCGCATGGCGAAGAAGCGCGTACAAATTACATCGCTGCGCGTGCGATGCTTCTCGAATTGGCTCCGTGGATAAAAACGATGGATGCACTCAGTGAAATCGAATATGGAAGACAGCAGCTCACCGATACGCCAATACCGTCGATCCGTTTTACAAAGCAGTTTCGTGATGAGGGTATTCCCTGCTTTACGTATTTTTGTTGCGGTCCGCGCGGTCGTTATGTTAACCGACTCCTCGATACGCCGCTGGTCAAGCTGAGAATGCTGGGTTGGCTCTGTTTTCGGTTTGAAGTTTTAGGGTTTCTGCACTGGGGTTATAACTACTGGCAGCGTCGCAGTGAACGGACGCTCATTGATCCGTTTACAGAACAAGCGGCTGGCAATTGGCCAGGATGGCCTTACGGCGACACCTTTGTTGTCTACCCAGGTCCGAAGGGTCCGATCGACTCAATTCGTTGGGAAATTTTCGCGGAAAGCCTTCAGGACTACGCGCTACTCCAGACACTCGGCATTCAACCGAACGATCCTCGTCTCGCGGTATTTGAAGATTTTGATCGTTTCCCCAAAAAGCTTGATTGGCTACGAAACATGCGTCGAGAATGCCTAAAATCGGGCGTACGCTTATGATCGACGGGATTTGAAGAAGCTCTGAAGCAGCGCTAAGCAAGGATCTCGAAGAATGCCGGAGAGAACAGTTGGGTGATGGTTGATGCCCGGGTTGTTGAAAATTTTGAAGGCGGTTTGTGCACCGCGTTTGGGATCGTCAACAGCCCAGACGACATACGGAATTCGCGCCAGCACGATGGCACCACCGCACATGGGGCATGGCTCCTTGGTGACGTACAGGAATGAGTTGCTGATCCGCCAATTGCCAACAGCCGCTGCCGCTTGTGTAATAGCAAGAATTTCCGCATGTGCCGTTGGATCCTTAAGCGATTCCGTCATGTTGTGTGCTTTACCAATGACTTGCAGCACCTCGTCATCGGTTACGGGTAGTTTGACGATGACGCAACCTGTCGGCACTTCTTCTGCTTCAGCGCCTTTTTCAGCTTCTGCGAGCGCCATACGCATGTATTTTTCATGGAAATCGGCGTCGAGTTTCTGGAAGGTGTCAGGTTGCATAGTAGCGGACGACTTCGCCGTAGAGCGTTTGTGGTTGCGCGTCTGTGATGCCGATCTTGACGAGGTCGCCGATGGCAATGTTAAGTTGCGTTTCGAAGACGACAATTTTATTTTGTGGGTTGCGTCCTGACCAGCGGCTGGCATTGCGGAGACTGGGCCCTTCAGCAAGAATTTCGGTTTCGGTGTTAATGAGGCGTTTGTTAATTGCGAGACTCCGACGATCTTGGTCTTCAAGAAGAACCTGATTGCGGCGCATCTTTTCATCGTCTGAGACATCGTCCGGCATCTCAGCCGCAGGTGTGCCGGGACGCGGGGAGTATTTAAAAATGAAGGCGTTATCAAAACCTGCTTCATCCATCACGCGACGGGTGTCTTCGAAGTCCGCTACGGTTTCGCCAGGGAAGCCGACGATAATGTCTGTAGTGATGGCAATCTGTGGCACCGTGTTTAGTTGTGAGACTGCTTTGAGGTAGCTTGCGGCGTCGTACCCGCGCCGCATCACCTTGAGCACACGATCCGACCCCGACTGCATGGCCATGTGGACGTGTGGGCAGAGTTGGGGGGTCTCTCGAAGCGCGCGAAGGAGTTCTTGTGTGACGCCTGAGGGGTGGCTCGATGTAAACCGGATGCGGCAGATATCTGGAACCGATCGGGCAACGAATTCGAAGAGGCGTGGCAGTGGCTCGGTAAAACCCATGGGAGAGGGAATGTTTTCGGGCCAAGTAAAGTCGCGTCGTCCGTAGTTCATGACGCTTTGCCCGAGTAGGGTGACGTCCCGTACGCCGTTTGAGGCTAATTCTCGGACTTCATGTAGAATCTCGTCGGGCTGGCGGCTGTGTTCATTACCACGGACGTCAGGGACGATGCAGTAGGCGCAACGGCGGTTGCAACCGTAGAGGATCGTGACGAAGGCAGAAACAGGCTTATTGAGGATCGCGAGGCTTTCCGATGAAGCGAATGTTTCGTGCAGATTTTCTTGCGACGCGGCATCATCGAAGCAGCCAATCTCGCAGATCCCTGTTTCACCAGAATCAATACGTGCAAGTATTTCGGGGATTTTGACTTCAGCGCGCGTCCCGATCGAGAATGACAAGGTGGGCACGCGAGTGAAGACGGATTCGCCGAGGCGTTGGGCGACGCATCCCATGAGCCCCACAATGAGGCCGGGGCGTTCCCGTCGATCTTTGACGCAGAGCAAACTGATTTTCCCGATGGCCTTGTCCTCGGCCTTGCCGCGGACACTACAACTGTTCACAATGATGATGTCAGCGGTTGATTCGTCAGTGGCGGGTATGTACCCATGAGCAATGAGACGATTGGACAAAACCTCCGAGTCGCGGACGTTCATCTGGCATCCGTAGGTTTTGATAGAAAATGTTTTTTTAAGTGTCACGGTAATAGGGAGAACTTCAGATTTGTCTGAGACGTCCGATCGGGTCGCTCTCAAAATGGTGGCTAATTTGATGCTGCGTCGAGGTGGTTACAAAAGATCGGTTTAGGTTCTAAAATAGTTGACGAGTCAACCAAAGTAGCTTGAAAAATTGATTAAGGTAGTCATCATACCAAGTTGGGGCATATTCGTGAACTTCTTTTTGAGTGGAAATCATAATCGCTAGTCGCTAGTGGCTAGTCGCTAGTACGATTCCGGCCTCACCGAGGCCAGCCACAGGGGAGAAGTAGCGGGTTGTGAGTTGTGAGTTGCGAGTGGGCGAGCCTGTAGCCGCGATCGGTGATCGCGGACGATTCCGGCCTCACCGAGGCCAGCCACAGGGGAGAAAAACCTGTAGTCGTTGATGACCGGTCAATGAGTCGTGAATGCGCTCCCCGTCGACTGACCGATTACGTGAAAATCAGCTTACGCGAATCAGTTTAAAAAAAGCATCCAAAAAACGGATGTTAAAAATGCAGTGGCTTTGCTACAATGATTAGAAAATTAATGATTGGGTTGCTGGAGTGGTGTATCTCTGGCGTTGGGGGAAGAAATTGGTGGACCAAAAATCGGCAGAAGCAGCATTGAATGAATCCGACGAAAGGGAAGAATTCAAGACGCGGATAATCCCGGAGCAGGCCAAGCAGCCTGTGGCTCCTATTGCTTCTTCGTCTCCTTATTTTTCGTCGCCAGGGTCTGTTGATCTTCTCTCCGTCTATTCCATAAAAAGTAAAATCGGTGTCGGGGGCATGGGATCGGTCTACCTTGCGCTGGACAAGCGTTTGGGACGTTATGTAGCGATCAAGCGGTTAAAAGCGGAGTTGCGTGATGAGCTTGCCGTCCGAAGACGCTTCCTTCATGAGGCGAAGGCGGCGGCGGCTCTCAACAACGTGCATATTGTTCACATCTATTCGATCGGTGAAGATTCTGAGGGTCCGTACATCGTTATGGAATACGTGGAGAGCGCATTGCCGAAGACAGATGTCAGCGGACCTTGCCCACCACAGGCGTTGGAGCACTATGTGGATCAGAACGGGCCATTCAAGTTGGATGATGCGCTTTCATTCATGTTAAAAATTGGCCATGCCATAGAGGCAGCGCATGCCGGTGGTGTTATTCACCGTGATTTAAAACCCTCTAATATTCTTATGGATGCGGCGGGTGAGCCGAAGATCGTTGACTTTGGCCTGGCAAGGTTAACGCGTCCCGATGAGGTTTCGGAGCTAACGGTCAAAGGTGACAAATTTATTTCTCTCGGCTACGGTGCGCCCGAGCAAGAGTCAGACGCCACGCTGTCGGACGAACGAGCTGACGTCTACGGCCTTGGAGCGCTTCTTTATTTTTCACTGACGGGAAAGAATCCTCGTTTTTTCCGTGAGGAGGATTTGCCGACTTCTGTTCGCCCCTTGATTTGTAGGGCCCTCGCGACAGATCGCGCGATGCGGTTTCAGACGGTTGCCAGCTTCGATGCTGCGTTAACAGCCCTACTTGTGGAGGCCAAGACTGAACGCCCGACGGTCAAAACAACTTGGCGGTGCAAATGGTGTGATACCATCAATCCGCTCAGCACTCGGTTTTGTGGTGAATGTGGCTGGGACGGGCGAGAGTTGTGTCCGGAGTGTGGTGAAGATCAGCAGGTGGGAACGCCTTTCTGTGGGGTTTGCGGTGCGAATGCGCGTGAATACGAGAGCGCCTTCACCATGTTACGGAAGATTCGTAATGCCGTTGAATCTCACCAGTACGAGTGGGCGGTGAACTTTGCTTCACAACCCATGACATTCGACCCGGTTGGTCCGAATGGTCGGCAGATTCGGGAAGAGATTCAGTCGTTGGGGGCGACGGCACGGAAGCGACACCAGCGCCGCGAGCAATTGCGGAGTATCATTGCCACGGAGATGACCGCTGAAAACTATGAACGTGCGGAGCGTTTTATTCAAGAGTTCCGGGAGCTTTCCGCCTCGCAAGAGGCCTTTTCAGATGAGCTTTCGTCGATTCCTGCGAAGGTCCAGAAGCGTGACCTGCTTCGAGTCCATCAGGCATTCCTGGCGCAAGACTGGGATCTTGGCGAACGGCTTATCCGATCCATGGGCATGGTTGATGACGAGGCTATGCCAGTGCGTGCCCGCCTTTTGCGTGTTCTGCGTCGGCACAAGCAGCACGCCGTTCTTGCGAAATTCGTCGGTATTGCTAGTTTGATTATCGTGCTTTATCTGCTGATCACGCCCGTCATGATTCGGCTGGATATGCCGGGTGCACGAGTGCTTGGAGGACCCGTCTTACAACTTTCACGATCACCGAGAATGGGTGCTGCCATAACGAGCTACCTCTCATTATGGAATGTGAAAAATTTAGAGAAGTATTTTTCGGGGAGGGGGAATAGCGAACCCGTCTCTTTACACGTAAACGAAGTTGAGGCGTTGCCACCTACGCTATCTCTGCTTCAGAAGGAATTTAAGCTTCAGATAAAGGCGGTAGAAAACGAGCTGTCGATAATTGAGAAAGAATGGGCAGATGACTATGTTCGTGCGCTGACGGTGTTACGCGAACAAAACCAAGCGGCTGGAAATTTCGAGGGCTGGAAACTCATTGATCAGGAGTTGATGAGATTTTCCGAAAGCCGAGCCCTGCTTTCTGAGAGTACAAAAACGCCTTCGATTCTTGCGCCAACTCAAACTACTTTTCGTGCGCTACGGGACAAGCGCCGCGCACCTATCTTCCGAAAGCAGGTTGCAGTGACACGCGCCTACGTTGAAGATCTTATCAGGAATGTAACTGAATTGACGAAAAACAGCAAGATGGACGAGGCGGAATCTTTTAATGAGATTCTCAAAAACACCTACTCTGAGCCACGCTATCTTGATGCGGAGGCCTCATTGGCTCAGTACGATGCTCGGAATCCAGAAGAAGCCCTATCGAACTACAGCGGAAGCATGGAAGAGTCTACTCTATCGGATGTTATCCTTGAACCTAGAACTCAGTATGAGCAAACTCTGCGTAAAGCTACCGCTGACCTTGCGAGTGCTGTGGAGCGATGGCAGGCCGATTATTTGAATGCCTTAGAGGAGCTGAGTGGCCAGCGTCAGCGAGAGGGGGACTTCATTGGTTTGCAGCTTTCTCGTGCTGAGATGGGTCGCTTCGAGTTGGACAGAAGGATTCCGGAAGCAATCGACTTGTCCGAATCGAACCATCTCAATCAGCTACGTGACCGATTTAGAAAGCAAGGGATTTCAATTGAGGATAACTTTGCGAATGCTGTGGTTTCTGCTGCGAATACATTTGACGAAACGCTTGCTGAGTTGGCATCCCGCCAAACGAAGGCTGGCGAGATCGAAGCTGCTGCGTTGGCCATGTCTGAACGGCGCCACTTGGCGATGCGTTCAGAAGTCGTGATTTCTCGCGATCGGCTTGCTACGAAAACAAAAATGCAATCGCGTAAGTGATGAAATTATTTTGGATTCATGAGCCGAAGTGCGGTGAGCCAGCGGTGGAAATCCTGGGGGATAGGGGAAAAAACTTTCAGTGTGCCACCCGTCTTGGGATGTTCCATCTCCAGTTCGACGGAATGAAGCAACGGATAGGTCAGCCGCGCTAGCCGGACATCTTCGACAGTTTTCGGACCGTATTGGGTGTCGCCGACAACGGGGTGGCGTGCCATGGCCAAGTGGCGCCGGATCTGATGCGTGCGACCCGTTTCAATGCGAATCGCGAGATGGCTGACATCATGATTGGCACGCAGACAATGGACATGCGTTGTGGCCCACTCTCCGTCGATCGGTAGTTCAATCGTGGTCGCAGAAGCTTCCCATTTCCCATAGACGATCGTTCGGTAAACCTTGACCACATGATGCCGCTTAAAAACTTCTACGACCGCTTCGTGCGCCTCTTGAGTTTTGGACATCAGGAGACAGCCTGTGGTATCGCGATCAAGGCGGTGGGAGGCCTGGATTGTTGGAATGCCTTTTTGGGTTCGAATGATCGTTTCTGCGCTAAAGGGGGATTCATTCGTCAGCATACCCCGCGGTTTGTCTACGACCAGATAATCGTCATCTTCAAACAAGATAGGCAGTTTGGTGACGCGCTGGGATAGGGCTGTGGGAGATGCCACGGAGGCTGCCACCGTTACGACATCGTTTTGTTTAAGAGCGTGGCGAGCAATCCAAATGCTCTTGCCGTTAACCCTGACGACGCGTGCATCGATATGCTGCTTTGCTACGCGCTTGGACGCTTTCATGCGAGAGGCAAGGAATTCCTGTAGCGTAATTCCGTCTTCTGGTTTCGCTACAGTCCATTCAGGGGAGATGTTTTTAGCTTTGGGTCTCATGGTGTTGCATCTTACACTATTCGGCGTTTTCAAGCTATAGGAAAAGAAAAATGGGGCGTAATCGGTCAGTGACGGGGGGGACCCCGTTGACTGCCCGAGTACAGTCGCGAGTTGCGAGTTGCGAGTTGTGAGTTGCGAGCTGGGAAAACTTTGTCGTTAGCTTTGTCGCTAACTT
>CAZUAY010000123.1:0-11507 GCA_964618405.1 uncultured Lentisphaerales bacterium | reverse complement strand
CGTGGTGCCTCTGAGCAAATCTAAACGGACAGGTCAACGGAACGAGGATGCGCCCAGGTAATCGGTCGCTAGTTGCTAGTCGCTAGTCGCTAGTACTACGGAATGCTCCTGCGAAAGAGCCGACAGGGTTCCACCCAGATAGGCGTCGGAGATTTGCGTTTAGAATTAGAGAGATCTCCGCATAAGATAGGCTCGTGGCGACGAGAGAAACACGCCGAAAACCCAGACCGCTCTTCTTGATATGACTGCTTCTCCATTCTGCCACTAGCCACTAGCGACTGTACGGGCTGTCAACGGGGGGCACCCCTCGCGACTGACCGATTACAGGCGTCAGTACCTCCTGCAATTTTTCGCTCAAACTCTTCATGGAAAAAGGCTTTTGAATGAAATTTATGCCACCTTCGAGGATAGCGTCACCGGCGATCTCCTGAGCCGTGTAACCCGACATGAATAAAACTTTCATCTTTGGACAACGCGAGGCGATCTGGCCAGCAAGCTCCCGTCCCGTCATTTCGGGCATGACCATGTCGGTGAGTAACAAATGAATTTTTCCGCAATGCACCGCTGCCAACCGTAACGCCTCAGTTGGACTTGATGTGCAAAACACCTCATACCCCAAGCTGATCAGCATTCGCTGCGTCGTACCCAAAAGAACTATTTCATCCTCGACCAACAAAAGCGTTTCACCACGACCTGCGATGCCATTCGAGGCACAAGCCTCGGGCGTTTCGGCACCCTGCGTCGTATCGCGCGGAATGTAAATACTAAAGGTTGCCCCTTTGCCCAATTCGCTCGTGACGTTAACAAAACCACCGTTTTGTTTCACAATGCCGTACACCGTCGCCAACCCGAGTCCGGTTCCTTTTCCGAATTCCTTCGTGGTAAAAAACGGTTCGAACAAATGCTTCAAAGCCTCTGATTCGATGCCACACCCATTATCGCTCACAGAGATTGCCACATAATCTCCCAAAAGGAATCCTGTATGAGCGAGGACGTATTCCTCGGTACAAGAAATATTGTGCGTTTCAATTATTATTTTGCCGATACGGGTGATGGCGTCCCGAGCGTTAACGCACAAGTTCGTCAGAATCTGATCGACTTGCATGGCGTCCATCTTAACGTTCCAGAGTTCGGGAGAGGGTTTAAAAACCAACTCGACATCTTCGCCAACAAGGTGTTTTAGCATCGTGCGTAAACTCTCGACAGCCCTATTCAAGTCGATAACTTTCGGCTTGATAAGTTGTTTACGTGCGAAAGCTAGAAGTTGCTTGGTGAGGGCGGCGGAACGTTGTGCGGCTTGGTGAATGCCTTCCAAATCGTCATGCAACGGCTCAGTGGGCGATAAACGTTCCAAAGCCATCTCAATCGTTCCCAGAATGATCTGGAGCATATTATTAAATTCGTGAGCCACGCCGCCGGCAAGCCGCCCCACGGATTCCATCTTCTGAGCTTCGAGCAACTTTTCTTCGTTTGCATGAAGTTCAGCCGTTCGTTGTTCAACAAGTAGCTCGAGCTTCATTCGCCTGTTGGATACCATCCCGACAATTACGCCGATTAATGCCGTAATCAAAAGACCCACCAGCGCAGCCGAAAGACCCGCTCTGAGCGGATGCTTCGCCATCCAAGTCTCGTCAGAAGAAAATGTGATCACATACGCCTTCCCGAAACGGAAAATAGGCAGACTCAGGTTGAGGTCTGACGTATGCGAAGCCCATTCAGAACAGACCGTCTCAGAGATAGCCGACATAAACAACGGCGGATCAGTAGAACTCAATTCAAATAAGCAGACCTTGAGTCCAAAATTTTGGCTGTTGCAGGATTTCGCCCGACCCAACAATTGGTCAAGTCGCACGGCAAAAGCGATCAATCCTTTCTGAACCGACGCCTCGACAGGCTGGAAAACATAAATTCCTAGAGGGGCCCCAGAGACTGTAAGCATCGGAATCGGCGACGTTGCGCAAGGCAAGCCCGTTCGCCGAACGCTATCGATCGTTTCACGGACGGCTGGTTCTGAATAAAGGTCATATCCGAGGATGGTTTCTTCCCCAGTACGTGACTCCATGTAAAGGGATGGATAATAGAAAGGACGAGGTGGGACGGGTTGACGTTGCCCGTGGGCATCCAATTCCCAAATCGAAAAATTCGGTAGGCCCGCACGGTGAGCCTGTTGGATACTTTCCTCAACTTCGTTCTCTGAAACGGCAGGAAGCCAGAGAACAGCATCGACAACACTTTCGGTAATCAAATGATTAAAATAAGTTTTGAATTCTTGCTGGTTGACATCTTGGCTTGATTCATAAAACAATGCCAACTGGTCCAGTTGGTTGCGCAGCCCATAGAACTCTTGTGCACCATCAACGACGTATGCTCGTGCGAGTTGGCGGAAGGAATCTCGCCTCTTCTCTCGCTCGTTTCTGTCAAAAGTAAAGGCGAAGATACAAGTCAACAATACAAAGAACAGAATACAGGAAAAAAGCTCAGGGTGTCTTTTCTGCCGCGGGTCCTGCTGATCCAGAGAATTTCGATAGTACCGCATCAATCCCGTTTCGGTCAGGAAAAATATCAAAAGCAAACCCAGAATCAGAGCACTGGGAACCCGCTGAGCATCGCGTACAGCACGAGCCCAAGCCGATGCATCGACATCAATCCCAGCAATCGCGAGTACCTCTCCCGTCCTGAGGTCAAACACAGGGGCAGAGGCGCAAACAAACATTCCGTACTCCCCCTGAACCGGCCCTACGACTTTCGGTTCTGTGACGCTAGAAAACTTAGTATTCCTCTGAATTGACTGTCGGTTATCCATTTCTGGAGACGAGGCGCTTGGATGCCCAGCAGAAAAACCCTTGGATTCAAAAACAATCTTACCATCGCAGAGCGCTAGCGTATAGAGGCTCTTCATGTCGGCGATCCTGGCATAATTCTGCATCTGAAAACAGATCTGCTGAAATTCAGGATCGACAGTATCTTTCGTTGCAAAGGAAAGCGTACGAAGCGACTTGGCGTTGATCGTCGCGGCAAGGTCGACAGTTTTGTCCATCAAATCACGGCGCATCTGACGATCACAATCTCGCCCCGCCTCATGAATAACCCAGAGACCGCCTACGATAACCATAACTGCGGTCGCAACCGGAACACCATACTTATTGAGCGCGGAAACCCGTCTCGAAGTCCTTCTTTCCGATTTTTTTTATCCATGTTGACCTCCTGAGAGAAGGCTATTTTATCGACCCCTCATAGTGTTATTTCAAACAGAGCAGTCTGCACAGAGTGTTTGTTTTAAAAAAAGATAGCCACGTCTAGTCTGCCACGTCTTCCATCTGAGCATTGCGGGTAGCCTCGATTGCTTTTAATTTCTTAGCCGCTTCCTGGCCGGCCTTGACTTGAGTCACACCCGTTCCATATTCAATTGCAGCCTGAATGGCACCAACCGCTGGTTTGGAGTCGGGTTCCGAAGCTACGGCACGCGCTTTGTCTGGATTTTTCCCGCACGACGTAAAGAGAAATACACAGGCCAGCATCACCATGGAGTTGAGTCGAAATATTTTCATCTCGTTATTCCTTAATAAGCGCACGTTCGGCCTCGTTTCAAATCCTTGATCACGATTTAGCAACGTAATAAACACCGCAATGGTTCACACTATATTCCTCTTTCGTTTGCTTGTCAACTCGTTGTTTTATCAGATTAAATATGATTTTCATGCGCGTGACTTGGCAAACTAACTGCGCCTCCCGCGAAGCGGGAAAGGCGCAGTTAGTTTGCCAAGGAGCAGAAGGCGGTTTTTATGCGATGTCCCAAGCGAAGAGGCGTGCCTCGGTTGCAGACTCGTCCCACGTGGTTTCGATAATCAGTCGGATCGCATCAGTGGTGATATCAAGTGGTACTTTGATCATGCGCCGACGGTTGTCGGTAACCTGCGCGACAGTACCCCATTTTCCTTCGGTTGTTTTTGCTTCGAGGCGGAAATTACGCACGAGCGTACCGGGCAGGTTGTTGAGTGGCATCTTCAACGGATAGCTGCTGAGGATATTGTAGTGGCAACTGTGGGTTTTGCTGTTGCGGTTGAGGTTGCTATCGAAGACAATTCGTGTTGATCTGATTGCGGTTGGAACCGCTAAACCATATTCGACCCAGCCCGTGTTCAAGGCACAAACGTGATCGTTGCCGGTTTCGCCAACGGGACGGTCGACCCCGTTACGCAGCGCTTCAGGATTTCCAGAATCCGCAGTGAGGCGGGCATTCTGCGAAAGTTCGGGAATGTCGCGTTTCAACCAAGGGAGGTAGCAGTCGTCATCCATCAACGTCTGCTGCAGTTCGCGCACAAGGTCTCCTGTGATGTCGCGTGGGAGACAACCTTCGCGTATGGCAATAGCCGCTGCCGTACCCATCGCCTGACCGATAATGGAGCAGGTGGCCATGACGCGTGTTGAGCTAAGCGCAGCGTGGGTCACGCTGATGTTGCGACCCGCAAAAAAGAGATTTGAAATATTGCGCGAGTAGAGCGAGCGATAGGGAATTCCGTAGGGCGACGGTGCAGGGTGAAAGATGGTGGGCATCCCCTTCCAACGCAGTCCACCGGGATGGTGGTCGTCCATCGACCATCCACCATAGGCGATAATGTCGTCGAAACGTCCTTCGGCGGTGACATCGTTTTGTGTCATGATATGAGGGCCTAGGTAACGTCGACTCTCTCGCTTGCCGGGCAAGCATCCGATCCAATCGACTCCCCAGTTGGCAGCGGCAGGATCTTTGGCGTGGTTTTTCAGATAATCCCAAACGCCATAAGCTGCTTTAAGCAAATCGTCCCGAATTTCTTCGGTATCGTGGATGCTGTCTTGGTCCCCGCCGAGTTCGAGCCACCAGAAGTTACCGGTGCCGCCGATCGTCATGAGGCGGTTCGGTAAATCATCGGCCGAGCGGTAGACGTTGGCCCATGCTGGCGGAATGAACGGTTGCGGCGTTTCGAATTCTCGAATCTGGATGAGGCAACTCATACCCATCGTATGGCTGTCGGCCTTCTCGGGCTGGATGTCTTCGCCAAATTCAGCACGAGCTTCGCGGCCCATACGGTAATCTGCACCCGTAAGCGGAGCCAAGATGCTATCGCCCGAGCAGTCGGCAAAAAGCGGAGCCGCAACCGTGTGCCACTTCTGCGTGGTCGTCTGCCAGCCCGTAATGCTTACAATTCGATCATCCGCCATCTTCGCATCGTTGCACGAGCAGTTGAGCAAGAGCGTAATATTGGGGTCGAAACGGGCTCGCTCATAGAGAATGCTATCCCAAAGCGAAAGAACGCGAGTAGGATTGCGGTAGTGATTCTCCAGCATGATTTCTTCAATAATGCCAGTTTCGCGCAGATTGAGACCCCGGGCACCGCATACCCACATGCGGACTTCTGACGATGAATTACCACCGAGCATGGGACGATCCTGCATCACCGCCACTTTAGCACCGTGTCGTGCGGCCGCTACTGCTGCGCATAAGCCGGCTAAGCCGCCACCTACAATGCAAAGATCGACTTGATGGGTTTCGTGCTGAAAAGGACTCTTGGAGTTGGACATAATTTTTACCTCGTAACGGGCGTTGTCATTATTCTTAAAATTGTTACAAAATCGCTCTATGCGCGGCACCGCGCCTAAAACAAGTCATATTATGGCACGGAGCATGGTTTTTGTCTACTCACGATAAAAAATTTGGATGACAGAGTGCGCCAAACGTATGACGTTCAGCGATGCAGGCGATTCGACCCCTCAAAATGCTCTCACGGAGTCTGCTTTGCCTGCAAAACATGTAACGAGGGTGCGCTAAAAATAGGCTTGCTAGAAACGAAAGGGTGTTCTAGACTTTAGCGCATCAAACCAAGGAGACCCTGCGATGGCTCGTCAAGCACTTTGCGATTATCGTTTGAAAGCGCGCGAAGCATAGGCCAGAGTTGTCGGTCGCTCCACAGCCACAAAAAAAGGATCAAACAGACATGGCAAACGAACTGGATGAAATGACTGGCTCCGTCAACCCACAAGGACGTGACATCGCCATTATTGAGAAACAGCTTCTTGTTAAAGTCGGCTTTGGATCGACTCTTTTTGAGATCATGCTTTGGGTTCTCGGCATCCTGCCCGGCCTCATCTTCCTCTTCATGAAAATAGGGGCAAAAAACTACTTTCAGAAGCTACAACAAAAAATTCAGGCAGACGCTTCGCAAATCGACAATTTTCTGGAGCAACGCGTGCAGATTCTACAAAACGTTGCGCCGCTCGTCGCCAAGGCAATAGACTTGGACAAGGATGTGATGAAATCCGTTGCGGCATTCCGTGGTGGTGGTGCGAAAACCGACGGCGAGCGCAACCTCGTCTCCGGCCAACTTGATCGCGCCTTTGGTCGGCTCTTCCCACAAGTTGAGGCCTATCCAGACCTGAAGGCGCATGCTGCTATCGCCGATGCCATGCGGCAGAACAGCTACCTCCAAAAAGAAATTACCGCCGCGCGTACTCTGTACAACGACACCGTCAACATCTGGAACTCGGATGTTTTTGCATGGCCGACAAAAATGATCGTCGCCGCCCGCGCAGGCTACACCACGCGCATTCCGTTCACGGCCTCGTCTGAAACAAAAGCGCAGGCTCGGGGCGCATTCTTTTGATCGACGACGTTTATGAACCGTTAGCCCTTTACCGCGACCGATTCAAGGCAGAATACGCGGAGCACACGACCGCATTTTTTGAGAAGTTGGTTCAACGTTCTGGCGTAGACGAAACGGCTAATGCCGCGACCGTGGAATCAATCCACAAACTCGAATTGCAGATCGTCGCAGCAGATTCAAACCGTTCCAACTGGAAAACGCTGCGCATCATTATCGTATTTCTTGTCATCATGGCGTTTGTTGGCCTCGCATTCTTCATCCTGCCGATCATCTCCCCAGAGTTCGCTCCCCTGTTAGACGTCAACGGCCTGTGGGCAACGGTCTGCAGCGCTGTCGCAGCAGGCGGTATCGCGCTCACGGCCACCAAGTTGAATCCGAAAATCCGTGCGCTCGATACAAACCTTCAGTCGCTCGCCCAGCGCCGCGATGCGAAACTTCGAGAGGCTCAAGAACAGCTTGCTCCGCTCAACCGTCTCTATGACTGGGGCATGTTCGCCCAACTCATCCATCAGACCGTTCCACGCCTCTCGCTCGACCCCTACTTTTCCCGTGCTCGACTCGAGGAACTGCACCGCACCTTCGCTTGGAATGATAACTTCAACCGAGACAAGTCCGTCCTTTTTGCCCAGAGTGGTGAAATCAACGGGAACCCTTTTGTTATTGCCGAGACGCTCGATTTCCGAATGGGCACTCAAACCTACCACGGCACGCTCTCTATTTCTTGGCAAGAACGCGAGTCTTACACGGATGCCAACGGTCGTTCCCAAACGCGCTGGGTCACACGGAACCAGACTCTTCACGCTTCCGTCGACAAGCCTGCACCCAATTACAGTCGCCAAAAATTCGTTGTTTACGGCAACGAGGCCGCCCCTGACCTCACCTTCAGCCGCGCACCTTCCTCGCTCTCCGACGACAGCAACAGATTGCTCGACCGATGGCGCATGAAACACGCGGTCGCCAAACTCGAAAAGTTTTCCCGCAATCTTGATGACGATTCCGGCTACACCATTATGTCCAATCGTGAGTTCGATGCGCGCTTCCACGCGATCGATCGCGACTCCGAAATCCAGTTTCGTCTGCTCTTCACCCCACTCGCCCAACAGCAGATGGTCAATCTCTTACGTGATAAAACCGTCGGGTTTGGCGATAATTTTACTTTCATCAAGGAGCGCATGATCAACATCGTCTGGCCCGCGCACCTCACCAACATCGATATTAGCGCCACTCCTTCGCTCTTTCATCATCACGACCTCGCCGCTGCCCGCTCCTTTTTTTCAGCCTATAGTCATGCGTATTTCCGAGCATTTTATTTTGCCCTTGCTCCGGTGCTTACAATCCCGCTGTATCAACAACATCGTTCGCACACGGACGTCTATAAGGACGTGCTTGGAAAAAGCGCCTCATTTTGGGAACACGAAGCCATCGCCAATTTCCACGGCCAGGCGGCTTTCAAGCATCCTTTGTCCGCCACCAACAACATTCTTAAGACGCGTCATACCCGTGCCGAGGATGGTAGCGCGGAGGTTGCTGTCACCGCATACGGCTTTCAAAGCCAGGACAATGTTGAATTCGTCTCCAAGCTCGGCGGCGACGGTCGCTGGCATAATGTTCCTATTAAATGGGTCAACTATCTTCCCGTGCAACGCACCTCCTCGCTGGCTACTCGCGAAACGGATGGCCTCACGTTGCAAGACTTCGAGCAACAAGCGTTAACCACAGAAGACTGGCAGGCTTTCTTCCGCCAGAGGCGGATCGACCCACAACACGCATCGTTCCGGCGCTCAATCGTTTCGTTTATCAGCACGCCTTAAAATAAGTGGAGAAAAAGTACGGAAACAGGTAGACTAGAGAAGTGTTCGCGGATTGTTTTGCGGAACGTTTCTACGGAGCGGACAATCTACAAGCCGTCTTGGAGGAATCCCAGAAGCTTGTCAGCTAGGCGGTGACAATCGCTTTATAAGGAGAAAAAATGAACGAAAAAACACGTGTTGATAAACCAATTTGCAACCCTTCTGTTACGAAAGTTAAAGGCTTTGATTCCCTCGCTGAATTGGCTTTGGATCTACGCTCGGCGTGGGATCATGCCACCGATGAAATCTGGCGGCAGCTTGATCCCGCGCTGTGGGAGTTCACCCGTAATCCTTGGGTCGTCCTTCAGACGGTCTCAAAAGACAAGCTCGAACACGTGATGGCTGATCCTGCCTTTCAAAAAGAAGTAGCGGATCGTTTACGCGCCCGACGTCAAGTAGCCGAGAACCCTGCTTGGTTTCAGCAAAATCATTCTGAGTCGCCGCTGAGCTGCGTTGCGTATTTCTGCATGGAATTCATGTTGAGTGAGGCGCTGCCCATCTACTCGGGTGGCCTGGGCAACGTCGCTGGCGACCAACTCAAAGCGGCCAACGATCTCGGCGTACCCGTGATCGGCGTTGGATTGCTTTACCAGCAAGGCTATTTTCGGCAGGTGTTTGATAAAACCGGAGCGCAAGAAGCGCTCTACCCCTATAACGACCCTGGGCAATTACCGATCACGCCCTTGCGGCATCCCAACGGCGAATGGCTCCGGTTGGAAGTTGCCCTCCCAGATTACTCGATCTGGCTACGCGCCTGGCAAGTTCAGGTCGGTCGTGTGAAGCTCTATTTACTAGACAGTAATGACGCGGCGAATTTTCCCGCGCATCGCGGTATCACCAGCGAATTATATGGCGGCGGCTCCGAATTGCGCCTGAAGCAGGAAATGATCTTGGGCATCGGGGGTTGGCGACTGCTCGCCGCTCTGGGCATCAAACCCGAGGTGTGCCATTTGAACGAAGGCCATGCCGCCTTCGCGGTATTGGAACGTGCTCGCGGTTTTATGGAGGAAAATGCGCAGCCTTTCGACGTGGCATTGGCCGCGACGCGGGCAGGGAATATTTTTACCACCCATACAGCGGTGACGGCTGGCTTTGATTTATTTCCTCCAGCACTCATCGAACACTACCTCGGGGGGTATGCAAAGGAAAAACTCGACATCAGCCTTCACGAACTGCTGGCTCTCGGGCGCCAAAACCCGAACAACACCTCAGAGAAGTTCAACATGGCGTTTCTGGCCATCCGCGGCTGCGGCTCGGCAAATGCCGTCAGCCAATTACACGGAAAGGTCAGCCGTCGTCTCTTTACTCCACTCTTCCCGAATTGGCCCACGGACGAAGTGCCTATCGGGCATGTGACGAACGGCGTTCACATGCCGACCTGGGATTCGGCTGAAGCCGACGATCTCTGGACAACGGCTTGCAGCAAAGCGCGTTGGTTAGGAACGAAGAAGACCTTGGAACGTGACATTCGCTGTGTTTCCGACGAGCAGCTATGGGACTTCCGCCTTGCAACGACCAAGGCACTGGTAGAATATGCCCGCGAACGCCTGGTCAAGCACTATGCCGCAAACGTTGCCCCTGCCGAGTCGATCGAAGCGGCGCGCCACCTGTTTGATCCCACCGCCTTGACCCTAGGCTTTGCGCGGCGTTTCGCAACCTACAAACGCCCCAACCTGTTGCTACATGATCCAGCGCGACTCCTCCGCATCTTAAACAATCCGCAACGTCCAGTCCAGCTCATGCTAGCAGGGAAGGCGCATCCTGCAGACTTACCAGGACAAGCCCTGATTCAGCAATGGATCCAGTTCAGTCGCCAACCGGAGGCTCGTTCGCATGTTATTTTCTTGAGCGATTACGACATGCACGTCGCCGAGCGGCTGGTGCAAGGCGTGGATGTTTGGATCAACACCCCCCGCCGGCCTTGGGAGGCGTGTGGAACGAGCGGGATGAAGGTGCTGGTCAACGGCGGCATCAATTTATCAGTACTGGACGGCTGGTGGGCGGAAGCTTACACCCCGGAAGTCGGCTGGGCACTCGGGGATGGGAAAGAACATGGGAATGATCCAGCTTGGGATGCGGCCGAAGCCGAGGCACTTTACGAATTGCTTGAACGCGAGGTCATCCCCGAGTTCTACACGCGCAACGAACAGGGAATCCCCACGGCTTGGGTTACACGCATGCGCGAAAGCATGGCGCAGTTGACACCCCGCTTTTCTGCTAGCCGAACCGTGCGCGACTATACCGAACAACACTATCTCCCAGCCGCTACTGCGTATCGCGCACGCGTTGCGAACAAGGGTGCTCTCGGTAAACAACTTCATGCTTGGCAGCGCGATCTCGAACGGCAATGGCCAACGCTACGCTTGGGTGAGGTCACGGTAACAGGACGCGACAAGCAGCACGTGTTTGATGTCCAGATCTACTTCGGTGATCTCGATTCAAACTCCGTGCGCGTTGAGCTCTATGCCGACGGCATCAACGGAGCGCCACCGATCCGGCAGCAAATGGAACGCGACCGACAATTAGTGGGCGCACCCAACAGCTACGGGTACAGTACGGCGATGTCGGAGGCTCGCCCCGCAACGGACTACACGGTACGCGTGATACCGCATCACGAAGGTGTTTCCGTCCCGTTAGAGAATACGAAAATCTTATGGCATCAATGAGAAGTGGTGCGCCTGTCGAGGTAATCGGTCAGTGACGGGGGGTGCATTCACGATTCATTGACCGATCATCCATGGCTACAGGCTCGCCCACTCGCAACTCACAACTCGCTACTCGCTACTTCTCCCCTGTGGCTGGCCTCGGTGAGGCCGGAATCGTCCGCGATCACCGTTCGCCGCTACAGGTTTGTGGCGATGAGAGAAACACGTTAAAACTCAGTGTTCATTTATGATTAGCGATTGTAATCGATCAGCCTTCGGAGCGAGGGGGTGAAAATATTTTCGGAAGTGACGCCTGAAAACTGCTCTGCTGTGCTATCAACCCAGTTGTCGCAATAAGCGCGGTGCGGTTTTAA
>CAZUAY010000122.1:0-11564 GCA_964618405.1 uncultured Lentisphaerales bacterium | reverse complement strand
AAAATCTTGTAATCCTGTCTAAAAGATCCCACTCTCTCGACAAAGTTAGCGACAACGCTAACGACAAAGTTTTCCCAGCTCGCAACTCGCAACTCGCGACTGTACTCGGGCAGTCAACGGGGGCACCCCCCGTCACTGACCGATTACCTTTCAGGCGGCCATGCTGAACTTACGGACTCCAAGCTGGCCAAAGCGTTGGACGACCTCCGTCGTATCACTTTGCGCAAGGTTCCGGGCTTCCTCTCATTGATGGATTAGGCTCCATCAGGAAAAGTATCTGCGCAACTTCAACATCCAGCTCTTTCGAAACTCAAATTATTTTTGGGCAGGCATGACCGACTGCGTGTATCCATTCGGATGTTTTTGGTGCCAGTCCCAGGCCGTTTTGATAATCGATACGGGCTCCGTGTACTCGGCCTTCCAGCCAAGCTCACGAAATGCCTTATACGGGTCCGAAACGAGAAAGTCGGGGTCGCCAGCACGACGTGGGCCGATGGCGGCGGGAATGGGATGACCTGTAACCTTGCGTGCCGCCTCGACAATTTGTTTTACCGAGAAGCCATTTCCCGTTCCGAGATTGAGCGCTCCCACATAATCCGACGTAATCGCGAGCAAATGCGCACGCGCTAAATCCGACACGTGGATATAATCGCGAACGCAGGTTCCGTCCGGCGTCTTGTAGTCATCGCCAAAAATATCGACATGCTCGCTTTTCCCGAGCGGCACTTTCAACACGTTGGGAATGATGTGCGTCTCCGTCGCATGGTCCTCACCCAAATCGCCTTCAGCTCCACAGGCATTGAAATAGCGAAGAAAGACAGGGCGAAACCCATGAATGCTTGCATACCACCCGAGTATTTGTTCGTAGATATACTTTGATTGACCGTAGGGATTCGTCGGACGCTGCGGCGTTGTTTCCGTAATCGGCATCGCGTCCGGCTGACCGTAGGTCGCACACGTCGATGAAAACACAATCCGCTTCACACCACAGGCTTGCATGGCGTCTGCAAGATTGATACCGCCACCATCGTTATTTCGAAAATATTTTCCAGGATCTGTTGAGGATTCGCCCACAAGCGCATAAGCAGCAAAGTGCATCACGGCATCAGGACGCACTGCATCCATTGCCTTGAGAATGTCATCAGCATTGCGTAGATCGCCTTTGATAAGACTCGAGCGCCGATCGACCGCCTCCGCATGTCCCAGCTCCATGCTATCAAAGACAACAACCGAATGGCCGGCGTCTAGCAAATGCTTCGATGTAACACTCCCGATATACCCGGCACCGCCGGTAACGAGAATCTTCATGTTTCCGTATCCTCTAAAGCCTTCAATTTCGACTTCAGTTCGGCCACTTCACGCTTAAGGTTTTCGATTGCTTTTGGCATGTGGATGAGACGTAAAGCTTCACGCCTACCCACTGCAGGAGATCCGAAATACACACCCTTCTCCAAATCACCTGCGACGCCGGATTGCGCAAGCACTTCGACACCGTCCGCTAAATTCAAGTGCCCAGCGAGTCCCACCTGCCCCCAGAGCATCACGCCGTTGCCCAAGTGCGTACTACCCGCGATGCCAACATGCGCAACAATGCCACAATACTCGCCGATCTGAACGTTATGGCCAATTTGAACCTGATTGTCAATTTTAGTCATACGCCCAATCTTCGTGATGCCGAAGCGGGCGCGGTCAATCGTAGTATTGGCGCCAACTTCAACATCATCGCAAAGCTCCACAATACCCATCTGTGGAATCTTTTCGACCTTAACGCTACCGTCGGCCTGCACCTCGGTTGAGTAACCGTAGCCGTCGCTCCCAATAACAACGCCGTTGTGCAAGATCACGCGTTTACCGATCCGGCATCCTTCACGGATTGAACTCAGAGGATAGAAATGCGAATCATCGCCAACAACACAGCGGGCACCGACCACGACATGCGATTCGACAACGACCCGATCACCCAGCACAACGTGGTCACCAATCACGGCGTAGGGGCCAATGTAAACGCCTTCACCGAGATGAACACCTTCACCTAGTATGACGGTTGGGTGAATCTGCGGAAAGAAAACCACCGCTGGCGGGGTGAACAGTGGAACCACCTCAGCAAACGCCTTATCTGGCGACTTTACAGGCAACAAAATGGCAGTCGCTCCTTCCACCGAAAAACCCTCAGGAACCAACACGACAGAGGCTTTGGTCATTGCGACTTGATTCGCGTACTTCTTATTCGACAGGAAGGAAATGTCGCCACGCATCGCATCACGCAAGGCGGCAACGCCCGAGATTTCAATCTCTCCAGCATCCTCAGGAATTTGGACTCCCAGTTTTTTTGCCAAATCAATAAGCTTCATACCCAACTCCTCGTTCCGGTTCGAATCCTGATTTTCACGCTGAAAACCCTAAATAAATTCCGAAGAAGTCCAGAAAGCGGATGTTACTTAGCCTTCTTGTCTTCTACCTTCTTGCCGCCGATTGCCTTGATGACCCTATCCGTCACATCCAAGCCATCCTTGGCATACATGATGACGGGAACCGGTGCACCCGCGCGCATCGCTGACTTATCGACGATAAGATCGTAAGATCCGTCTTTCACAATCCCCATAATGGCGAACTTGACATCCGACATGACGTTTTCGAACAGAAGCAGTTCTTTCTCTTGAAGCTTACGCTGTAGATCATTGACAAGCTTACGCAGATCGCCTTCGTTCTGCTTAATTGTTTGCTCGAGATCGCGCGCCTCATTGATCTTTTTATTGCGTGCCATCTCGCTTAACGCCTCATTTCCAGCCTCTTTTGCAATGGTCTTATAGTTCTCCAAAAGTCCTTTGATCTTCTCCCGAAGCACATCGCGCTGGCCTTCAAAATCCTTCTGCATCTCCATTAATCTCGCCTTGTTCTCTTCCGTCTGCGGATGGGACAAGATGACTTCTTCCATATCAACCGTCGCGAGCTTAACATCTGCAAATGCAGAAACCGCAGCCACCACCATGACACTCGCCAACAAACTTACTTTTTTCATTTTACCTCATTTTACTCTTAGAACTCATCAACAAGACGACTTGCACACTCGGGTGCATTTTGCTTGATAATTGTACTATAGAGCCTTCAGTTCAGCAAGAAAACTTTCAAAAACGCCGTGGCCCGCTCCCCACCCTTTTCAGATCTGCTTGATGTACTCCACAATCGTCTTAACGGTATTCGAAAACACAGAGAGTCGTGCGATTTCAAAGCCATGGCTGTTAGTACGCACGTGTCCCAGAAAGCCGATACGCGGTGCCAGTCCTGCATTATAAACAGCGCTGGCATCTGACGCAGCACTGGTGTAAACAGCGACCTGCATTTCTGTGTTTGCGCGTTGTGCAGCCTGCATAAAATCTTTGATCAAACCTTGATCGTAATTGCACAAGGCATCTTTACTCCAGGTCCCTGGGCGTCCGTCAAGTTTAAGCCCATCAACAGCAAGCGCGGGACATCCATCAACGGCAATGAAAATTTCAGGTTTTTCCCTAAATGCAAGCGTTTTTGCGCCATGAGACCCAACACGCTCACCTTCTTCTTGCACCGTAAATGCAATCATCAGCGGGTTCTCAGGCACAATGCCCGCTTTTTTGATCTCTTCAAGGACAATCAATAATTCAACCATGCCGGCGCGGTCATCGAAGGTCCACGCTGCACAAAGAGGATCGTTCTTTGAACCGAAGCAATAGGAACCACGAGCATCCTTAATCGGGACTGCAGAGGAACCTACTCTCACGCCTGCAGTTTTTAATTCGGCTGGCGTCAACCCTGTCTTAATGCAAACATCAGCCCAAGAAGGAGCCCAGTGCCCAGAACTTGCCTCTGCGGTATGTGTTGAACCCATCGAAAAACAAGCAATGATATTCGTATCGTGGTCAGTTATGATTTCAACCATACACTCACCGATTTTAGAAGGAATCAACCCTCCTGAATTCGTTACTTTCAAATCACCCTCTGGGGTGATCGCGGTCACGACCATCGCAATTTCATCCATGTGGGCAGCAAGGACGGTCAGAGCTCCAGCTGAATTTTTGGCTGCTATTCTGACGATAACATTTCCCGTCGGATCGGTTTCATGCTTGTATCCCAACAAATCAAGTTGTTTTCGAATATATTCCGATGTTTTTTCTTCACGCCCTGGCGGTGATGGAATTGCCAAAAGCTCGTTAAGCGTTGAAAGAAATTTTGCTTCTGTTAGTTTGCTATTCATAAACAATGTCTTCCGAAGGTTTTAGTAACGAATATCTGCCGCGACTCAGCCCTGAGTGGATCGCTAGGGCAAGGCTTTGCCTTGGATGTTTTTCATCAGAACAGAAGAATACCACTTGGGGCCATAAAAGCCAAACAATTAAACAAGTGGAGTCATCGAAGGTATCGGAATAGTCTCTGAGGTTACCGGCAAATCGAAACTTCTACGGTGATCCACAAGGGAAGATGGTCGCTAAGATAAAGCTTATCCGCAAGGTTACACGCAAGCGTCTCCTTCCCCACAACATCATACGTCAGCAGGCAGTCGCTCAGCTCCCTCTTAACCCAAATGTAGTCGCCGCGATGTTCTCCAAGGTTTGTGGGAACAGTAGGGCGCCCCGAGAGCACAGCAGCGTCAACATAGCCGTGGCGTTCTAAGCATTTGCAGACGGGGCCATCTGGCCACTCATTAAAATCTCCAGCGATGACATCTAAATCTCCTTCAACGCTACCGATCAGCTCCTCAAGCTCAGCCAAGCGTTGCGCTTTCGCTCCCTCCTGGCCGAGATGACGCGATGACGGCAAATGAACATTGCCAATTCGAACGCTGGAGTTGATTCCTGGCACTTCAAGTGTCTGCCACATTCTCTGGGTATGAACCCTGGACCCGAGTGAATTGTGCATCGGGCTCCCACGATCGCGATGCCAGAGCAGACCACCGCCATATTGAGGCAAAGCCGTTCCTGGACAAAAGCATCCCATCATGCCTAGTTCCCGAGCAACTGCTTCAAGAGTTTCTCTATCTTGAATTTCCTGCAGACAGATGACATCTGCATCAATTTTTTGATAGATTCCACACAGTCGCTTAAGAATTTGCGCATCGGCTGTAGGAGGCCGATCTGTAAGGAAGGGAGCCCCTTGAAACCAGAATACATTATGACTGAGCACCGTAAATTTTTTCATGACTCATCCCCTCTCCTTTCAATCAAATTATTTAGACAGAACAACAGCAAGTGACCCGTTGATTTTAGCCCCTTCTTGCTATTTTCGCGTTGCGCCGAGCTTGAGAAGGTCGAGGTGCTCAAAGAGTGCGCGATCGTAGTTAAAGAGGACAAACCCGTTAGCTTGCATGCGAGTGGACAGCACCTGCTGGAGTGTGCCGTCAGGAGCGAGACCCAGCGTCGCACCGATGCCCGGCCTGAGCGGTACCTTGCCACCAACCCATTGGGCACTGCGCTTTGTTTCGTGCTCAAAGAGGGACCCACTGTCGGTATACTGCATCGGACAAACAAAATCCAAATAGCCTTTTTCAATCCAAAGTTTCCAGTCCTGCCCGACATCATCGCGTGCCGTCAACCAATAAGGAAAAACAGCCGCTGAAATCTGAACGCCAGGGCGAACCTTTCGAACTTCTTTGCTGACAGTGGCCACGAGTTGCGTGATATTGTCACGGCGGAACTGGCGATACGCCTCTTGGTACGCTCCAGTCGTCGCATCCACTGGCCAATTCGTCAGGGTAACACCTGCACGATCCTCAAAGCGCTTCCGGCAACCCAAACAAAAACAGGCACTGTGATTCGGATACCGGATGTAGTCGAAGTGAACGCCGGCGACGTCGTAATTTTTGACAATTTCCAAGGTCGCATCCACCTCAAGTTGCTGGTTGTCGGGATTGGAGGGACAGAGCCAGGCAACGGGCTTCCCCTCGCTATCAACCTGAAGCCGATCTGCCGCACGAAGCCTCGCCACCTCCTGAGGCTCTGCACGCCAAAAAAGGTTCCAGCAGACTCGCCAGACATGCACGGCCACACCGTATTTTTTTGCAGCAGCGAGACACTCAGCGAGTTGATCTCCCTTGATCCCGGTAGCGCGTTGCAGCACCTTGCTCTCATACGCAGCCGAATTGCCCCAACACATGTTAGGCATAATGGCATTAAAGCCCGAGTCCGCCAAGCGCTTGATCGCCGCATCCCACGTCATCCCCTCAACACCGGTGGCACTGTGACACCAAACCGCTCTAAACTCGTTGGTCTTTGACGGTATGCTCGTTGCGTAGGCGCGCATGAGCGCACACTGCGCCACTGCCAAGGCGTCCGCCGCATGTGCCAGATTATTGGTATTGAGTAAGGCTGTCTTTGCCTCCGATTCCCGTTGATTCGCCTCGTTAAGCTGTTCGTCAATTGCCGCCTGACGTCCACTAGAAGTACGGTTAATGGCAATCGCCTGACGCACCTCCTTTTCGTCTTTAAAACCCGCGATTTTAGCGAGCCCAGCGAAACGCGCATCGCAAATCTCTTTCCATAAGCCAGGCCACAATTCGCCAATCATCTCCCGAAGCAGTAAGTCTTTTTGTTCCGGGTCAATAGAAGTTAGGACGTGGCCGAGATAGAACCCATTGCGGTTAGAGGTCACCGCCGCGTCAGTTGAAAGAATCCCATCATGATTGGCCCAAACGGCTCGGACTTTCGTATCGCCTTCTAACTCGATGCCTGTGGCGATCCAACTTCTTTGGATGACGGTAATGGACGTCCGTTCATCGAGGGGCTCAAAAGTAAAAGCATGCAACTTGCCCCTATCCGAGAGTGTTTTCGCAGCGCGAACGCCTAGCAGCGCATCCAGCGGAGCTGGGATACGATAACAGACGATCAATCGCCCCCCGCCAGCAACAAACTGTGTAAGACGTTCGCCCAACGCTTTCGACAAGACCGGATTCAGCGGCAGGATGGCAACCTGCTTACCATCAAGTTTTCCAGCAAGCACCTCTTCGTCGCCCACGATCTCATAAGCGATTGCGAGCCGTTCGAGCGCAGTGCCCATCCGATTAACTTGGTCGGCTATACTCGATTCTGCTTTGACTCCAGAATCATTGCGGTAAACCACTACGTTAGCTGGCCGGATGAGGCCTTCGATTCCGGACAAAACAACCTGTCGTTCAGCATTGTCCTCGTGACGGACAGCGATGCGTATGCAATCAACACGATCCCAACCTCCTGGTTGGCCTTCAATACCGAATTTTCTGCGGGGAATATCAATAAAGTCTTGATCCGGAACAGCGGCGAAAGTGGCCGCGTACCATCCGTCTCCTGTATGAAAATAAATCAGCATGGCTTCAGGATGGTCGTTTTCGACACCGATATGGATGCGGATGATCTGGCAAGAGGATAAATCCCAAAGGCCCGCATGATCCCACGCGACACGCCAGGTGGTGTTGCTTTGAAAATTTAAGGGCAGGGCCAGATGCTGCCGGCCGTCCTTAACTGTCCGTCCTATAGACGGCGTTTGATCCTCAACGGGCTTCCAAGCCGCTCGTGCAGCCTCATCCGAGGGATACTCACATGTATCGACAACAACGACACGTTCGGACGTTGTCGTCGCTGCGCCCATGGAACAAAATCTTGTCAGCATAACAGCGACAAGCCAATACTTTAAAAACCTACTTTTCATCTTTGCACTCCTTTAAACGTATAGACCGCATCCTCAACCATGTCTTTATTGTGCATCATTTTAAATTGCTTGCTTCCAGCACTCTGTAGACCGATCTTCTTAATTATCAGCGCAATCTGGTCAACATCAACAGCCCCAGGATGGGGAACCTCTGCAGGATAGACATGAATGCTACCGTTTGGCTTTAATACACGACACAAGGTTCTGAATAAAGCCTCTGGATCCTCAATGTATTGCAGGACATCAAATGTAAACACGTGATCGACGGTATCATCAGCAATTGAGGACAATTCGATAGCTTCCGCGTTTACAACTGTAATAGTCCCCTGCCCACGAAATGTTTTTATCCGTTCTCGCAGCACCTCCACCTCGCCAGCATCACGTTCAACCGCCACCACCATGCCCTGTGGGCCAACAACCTGCGAGAGCGGTAACGTATAGCGTCCCTTACCGCACCCAAAATCGATCACAGAATCGCCTGGTTTTACTCCTAGCGAAACCATCATTTGAGCGCCTTGGTCAGTGAGCCATTGTGTTTCGTGCTCTGATATTTCCATAATCGTCCCAAAGTTCTCGCACACCGTGCGAATTAATTCTGCAGTTCTTGAAGTATCTTACGAATCGCCTTCGTGGATACATAGTCTGGATCGGCAGCTTCAGCTTCCGCGAGATACGTTCGAATGGCATCAATGTCGCCTCGCTCCGCCTCAAACCGCGCGAGGTAGTCGAGTGAACGTACGAAATACACGGACTCGGATTCCGAAAGTTTAGAGAAGTCCCCCTTGGCTTTTCGAATGGCCTTGGCTCGTGATGCGAGAAACGCCGATTCGGAAGCTTTTTTGTCTTCAAAATCAGAATAGAGACTTTGTCCTCGCGTAAACTCCAGTTCCACACTATCGGGATTATTGCGGATGCCCTCCTCAAGAATGGAAAGGCCTTCCTTCTTCATTTTTTGCATCTTCGTCAGCGCATACCATCCCATGCCGTACGCCTCGATGTTATGGGGATCTGCGCGACAGGCGGCCCAGAGCCACGGCACCATTTCTGCAAGCTCATCACCTTCGAGATGATGGTGTTCTTGTACATGAATTCGGGAGTTGATCCAAACCCAAGGATCACGCGAACCGGCGTGATGATCATGACCTTCGTGCTCATCCTTATCCTCATGAACCATCGGATCAGAATGCTCGGGTTCGTCCGGATGGCCTTCGTGCTTTTCGTGGGGGGAGCCGTGAGCTGCGGTGCACACCATATCGACCCCGCCATGGAAGTAGCTATCGGCCTTCGTGACGAACGACTTGCCGATGATCTTTCGCGCATCGTCAAAAAACAAGGAGAGCAAATCAACGCCACCAGACTGCACAGGAGAGTCACCCTGTAGTCGAGGAATGAAAATCGCCAGCAACACCGCGCCGACTACCAGGGTCAACGGAATGAAACGGAATTGCTTTTTATCCATAGACCACCTCACAACTTTTTACGTTTGAACGCAAGTCGGGCAAGCAGAAGACAGATGCCCGCGTAGCAAAGCGCATAGAGAAGCACGAGTCCACAAACATGCCAGGATACCATGCCCCAGCCGTGCACCATGCGCTGTCGCATATCAAAAAATTCGACATGCGGTCCAATTGCGTGGAACAGGCCAACGACCCATTTCAGAGGAGCGGGTGTCGTCGCAATGAGATCAGGAAGTTTTCTTCCATACAGCAGCATGCTCGCAACCACAACGCCGCAAATCGTCATGCTGGCCGAAGCTGTCATGACCAACGAGCCTAGAAGCCCCAAAGCACAGAGCATCACGACAAAGCCGACATGCAAGAGAAACGCTTGAATCATAATCGGCGGGAACCAAACACCATCATGCAAACCCGATAGCAAGGCATACAGCAGGTAAAAAAGGATTAGTGTCGAAATTGAAGCCACCAGTGCTCCCAAATACTTGCCGAAAAGCAGGACCCCGTGCCCCACCGGCTTCGCCAACATAGGATAGATCGTCCGGGATTCAAATTCCGGCTGGAAAAGACGCGAGGAAACACCCAGACTGATGACGATGGAGAAAATCCAGATCAAGAGCATGGCGATCTCGTTCAGGTACCGACTTGCACCTTTGACGCCGAACGGCTGCAGTAGAGCCAAGGGAACCATCAACACAAAGCTGAGGAGCAGCACCACAACGAGATCTTTTCTGCGGTAGAGATCCAAAAGCGAGAGCCTAATCAAGGCTCGAAATTGTTTACCCTTCATACTGCACCGCCTTTCTTGTCGCTGGGGACACCTTCGAGGACGCGGAGGAAAATTCGCTCTAGATTCCTGCCCCCGTCACCAGCAATCTCCTTCACGGCACCATCGAAAACGCATTTGCCTTCTTTGATGATCGCCACCCGATCGCAGATCAGCTCCGCCTCGGAAAGCTCATGTGAGGAAAAGAACACCGTTTTTCCTGCCTTCTTCAGTTCTAAAATTAAATCTCTAAAATGAATTCGAGCCAGCGGATCAAGACCCGTAAACGGTTCGTCGAGGATGAGTAGATCTGGATCATGGAGTAAGGCTTGTACGATACCGGCACGCTGTAGCATGCCTTTCGAATACGTCCGCAATAGCCGTTTTCCTGCATGCTCAAGTCCCACCTTTTCAAGGAGCTCATGAGTACGCTTCTTGATCAATGCCGTGTCCATCCCACAAAGACCGCCATAGAACTGAAGCAGTTCGTACACATTGAGAAACGGATAGTAATAGGCCGTTTCCGGCATATAGCCGATGCGGCGACGAGTCGTCGCCTTACACGGATCGGCACCGATCACCTCAATCTGCCCTGAATCGGGCGGAATCAGACCCAACAGCATCTTGATGGTCGTGGTCTTTCCTGCACCGTTTGTTCCTAAGAAACCCAGAATTTCTCCTTCGGCAACCGAAAGCGTAAGGCCATCGACGGCTTTTACCGAGCCGAACGTTTTCACGACACAATCTAGTTTTACAAATTCCATGGTGAAGTCTCCATGATTGCCCCAAGGGCATGCGGTTTACCCGTCAGCCACTGCTTGATCACCAACAGAATAAAGCGCGGATTTCCAATAAGATAACGCTTCCACAACCTGCGCGGTTCTGCAATCAAGCGGAAGAGCCACTCAAAGCCAGAACGCATCATCCAGCGGGGTGCTTGCGGAACCGTACCGGCATGAAAATTAAACGCCGCACCCACAGCAATTAAAACCGGCGCGTTGAGCGGTTCACGATACTCACTCACCCAGTAATCTTGGCGTGGTGTTCCGATACCGACCCAAACAACATCTGCCCTCGACTCGTTGATGATCGAGATGACATTGCCACGTTCTTCTGGTGTAAGATCGCGAAAAGGGGGAACATGATGCCCAACAATTTGGAGACTGGGGAACTTCTCCTTCAAGTTCGTCTCCAGCTTCATGATCGTCTCCTCGCAGTCTCCCCCATAGAAGAAGTGCTTAAGTCCTTTTGGACAGCCCGCCTCAAGGGTCTTTAGCATCACATCTGGGCCATAGCAACGGTTCATGTCGAGCTTTGTAAATTTACGGCCCACAAAAACAAGGGGCATACCATCGCAGAGCGTCATGTCGGTTGAATTGGCGACCTCGGCAAGTCGAGGGTTATCCCGACAGCGGAGAAGTGAGTCTACCGCAAAAATACAAACCGAATGCCGACCACCCCCGGACACGAATGAAAGGATATGCTCCACCGCACGTTCAATTCTCACTCCAGTCAAGGTCACATCAAGAAGCGAAAAACGAGGCAAAGCTCCTGTTGGATTTACTACTATTTCTGGTTCGTCTAGCATGGTTTCTTAGTATACCAAAACACGCGCATTCATCAAGAGAGAAGTCGGTTCGTGACCGGGGGCAAGTATGTTGGTGATGGGGTTTGGGGTTTAAACACAGAGAGTT
>CAZUAY010000121.1:5069-11590 GCA_964618405.1 uncultured Lentisphaerales bacterium | reverse complement strand
CCCTCTTCCGCGACTACGTCGCCCAGCTCATGGATCTTGAAAAGAAATTCATCATCCTTGGGAACCAGAACGCGATTACATATAAGGACGTTTTCACGCGAATTTCTGAAAATAGAATTTGGCTGGGTCAAAGTATTCATAGCGGCGACCGAGAATTTCGTGTGCCGGATTCCTATCCACTTGAGGCGGCGGGTTACAGAGTGGATGCTGGGGGAGCCAAATTTATACGCGTCAAGGGAGTCCGGTGGTTCACGAACCTCGACGTACCTAAGCGTCATGAATTTCTAACGCTGTATAAGAATTACACACCAGAAGCCTATCCTCGCTATGCCAACTACGATGCAATCGAGGTGTCGAAAACCGCCGAGATCCCGTGCGACTACGATGGCGACATGGGGGTGCCAATCACGTTCTTGGACAAGTACAATCCCGAGCAGTTCGAGATCGTGGGCTCCAGCCGGTTCCTTGGGAGACGGATGTCCGAAATCGCGCCGAAGGGGACGTATGTTTCGGGTGGCGTACGTTTCTACCTGCCGAACGGCGACGGCACCTACCAACGTCTCTACGACCGAATTGTGATCCGGAAGAAAGGGTCGAAAAAATGAATATTGATCTGCATGAAATTTCGATCCGCGACGTCGCGGAGAGTTATGTCGATAACGACGAAGAGGGCGTGATCGGCTACGGCGGGAAGCTGAATATCCGTCCCAAGTACCAGCGCGAATTCGTCTACGATTTCAAGAAGCGCGATGCAGTGATGGACACTATTCGCAAGGGTTTTCCCCTCAACGTGATGTACTGGGTCAAGAACGAGGACGGCACGTTTGAGGTGCTGGATGGCCAGCAGCGAACGATCAGCTTCTGCCAGTACGTGCAGGGGGACTTCTCCATCGACAACCGCGCCTTTCACAACCTCACGAATACCGAGCGGGAGCAGATTCTGGACTATCGGCTGATGATCTATTTCTGCGAGGG
This sequence comes from uncultured Lentisphaerales bacterium, assembly GCA_964618405.1. Taxonomy (GTDB): domain Bacteria; phylum Verrucomicrobiota; class Kiritimatiellia; order RFP12; family UBA3636; genus JBBQIY01. The sequence goes on along the minus strand of CAZUAY010000121.1, from coordinate 10,615 downwards.
GAACGACAAGGAGAAGCTCGATTGGTTTCGTATTATCAACATTGCAGGAGAACGGCTCACGGATCAGGAGTTACGCAACGCCGTCTATACCGGGCCGTGGTTGACGAGTGCCAAGTCCATCTTCAGCAAGAGCAACTGCGCGGCGTACCTGCTCTCGAAAGAGTACGTGTCCGGCTCGCCCATCCGGCAGGAGATTCTTCAAACGGCGCTCGACTGGAAGAACAAGGGTGGGATCGAAGCCTACATGTCGGCTCATCAGCACGACCCGAACGCCAACGAGCTCTGGATGTATTTTAAGAGCACAATCGACTGGGTCAAGCTCACCTTTCCGAAATATCGCAAGGAGATGAAAGGCGTCGCGTGGGGCGGACTTTACGACCAATTCAGCGGCAAGACCCTCGATACCGCGAAGCTGGAACAAGACATTGCAACGTTGATGATGGATGACGACGTTTCGAACAAGAAGGGCGTCTACCCTTATGTTCTGACGCGTGAAGAACGCCACTTGAACATACGGGTTTTTACCCCCGCTCAGAAGCGCGAAGCGTACGAGCACCAGAAGGAGCTATGCAAAAAATGCCGAAAGCCCGTCGCCTTGGACGGCATGGAAGCAGATCACATCACACCATGGAGCCAAGGCGGCAAGACGAACGCCGCCAACTGCCAGATGCTCTGCAGAGACTGCAACCGCCGCAAGAGCGACCGCTGAAGTTCTGGCGAACAAAGAGTTTTTAGACGCCTACCTGTGCAGAGACGGCTTGTCGAGACGACTGCGCCCCACCTTGAGCTTCGCGAGCTGATGGAGTGAAGATTGATAAGGCTTGTGAAAAATCCGGCAGCTAAGTTTCAGGTTCCGAGTTGGTACTCGTATCATGGTTTAAAATCCACGCAGAGTGGCAGCCCAGCTTCTTGTCCACAACTTCGAGTTTTGCTAAGCCGTGGTCGTAACGTTTGCTTCGCTCGTCTGCCGTTCCTGCACAGGCAGGCGTCTTCGCGTGAGACTTCTCCTGTCTTCGACAAAGTTCGCGACAAAACTTTTAGGGATGCAAAAAGCTACCTCCTCGTTTTTTCGCGGCGCGGCCGTGCGGAGGGTTTGTTTATCGCAGCCCTTCTGGCGCATCCCTAAGGCAGGAGGGTAGATCGGCGATGCTGAAGAAGGGAATACTATCTGCAACTATATTTCCGTAATTAGGGGCTTTTAGTGAGTTCTGAAGATAGGCTCGCGGCGACGAGAGAAGACCAGCGACTAGCGACTAGCAACTAGCGACTGTAATCCGGCAGTCAACGGGGGGCACCCCCCGTCACTGACCGATTACGCACAACATCATTTTATCCCTTGCGCCGCCGTAGTCTTTGTGCCATCCTTTCTCTCAACGGTTTTGCGTGGTGTTCATGCCGCGCAAGGGATAACACGCTAATCCTCAATCTGAGAAAATGAATTGCGTACAAACAAGGAGAGGGAACAGATCATGACGACATTCTTATACATTGCGGATACCCATCTTGGAGCAGATCCCATGGGGTTCCAGCAGCAAAAAGGATACCCAGATAAACTACCGGAAATCCTCTCTGCACTCTGCAAGTACCTGTCCGCAAATGGCGGAGTCGACTTCATTCTCCACGGTGGTGATATGATCGATTCCACGACCGAAAACAATATCGTTGCCGCGGCTGACCTTTTTGATTTTGGGGTTCCTGTCTACCTTTGCCTCGGGAATCATGATCTGACCACACCGGATGCGGTTGACCTTTGGCTGAGGTTTGCTCCCCAGTTCTTCATTGGCGGCACTCCAGATTACACGGTGGAGTCTGCAGACTGCGTGATTCATGTTGCACCAAATCACTGGGGGGATGCCCCGTTCTACTGGGACAGAGCACAAAAACCTCACCTTTCTGCAGCTCAGGTTGGGCGCCTTTCGCGCGAGTTGTGCGCGAGGCCCGATCTACCGCATGTCATCCTGACTCATAGTCCTGTCTACGGGCTGCCCGAAGCACAAACCGGCTTTCCCGGTTCCTATCATTGCCCGGTGGCCTCGTTCACCGAGCAAATCACGACCTTTGCGGCAAGACATGCCAATATTCGGTGTATTCTTGGTGCCCACAATCATCTGAACATGCGCATTGATCATGGAGGCATCGACTACGTTACGGTCAGCTCAATGGTTGAGACCCCGTTCGAGGTCAAGCTATTCGAGGTGTGCCCGCAACGGATAAAGATGTCAACAATTAGCCTCAGCGGCGTATTGGCCTTTGACGGTGCTTATGATGTTGCGAAATCGTTTGTACAGGGAAGAGAAGTCGACAGATCCCTTGCCCGGGAGTTTGCATCTTCTTGGATCTCAACAGAGGAACGAATAATGAATGACAACTGGATTCATTCCAAAGCGGTTAGCCTTCCGACTGAGTATACGCGATCTATGATCGTCCTGTCTGACAACTCACTCTTGACTTTGAACGGAGCGAATGTCTGCCTCTCACGTGATGAGGGGCTCACGTGGGAGCAGTGGCCCATGTTCCCAGGCACCAACTGTGAACCGCGGTGGGAGTATGCGCTGACACGGTGTCAGAGCGGTGCGCTGGTCGTCGTGTACCTTGATGCCTCCACACGGGATAATACGTGGGCGTGGAACAACGAAACGCATGAGGCGGCACCGGGTGCGCGGTTGGAGGTTTGGTCTACTCGTAGCCTCGACGAAGGCAGGACGTGGGTTGATCCCGTTCGCCTGTACGACGGCTATTGCGGTGCGGTCATTGGCATGATCCAAACACGGGGAGGGCGCCTCGTGGTTCCCGTTCAGCGCTTGCTCTACGATCCCGGCCGCCATGCGCAGGTGACTTACTTCTCCGATGACGAAGGGCTTTCCTGGGGCCACAGCAACATCATCGATATTGGTGGACATGGGCATCACGATGGCTGCATGGAGGGTATGCTCACGGAGTTAAATGACGGGCGGCTCTGGATGCTCTTACGGACGAACCTCGACCGTTTCTGGCAAGCGTTTTCCGAAGATGGAGGGCTTTCGTGGCGCACGATTCTTCCCACCCAGATCGATGCCAGCAGCTCTCCAGCCTACCTGACTCGCCTGTCCAGCGGTCGCCTCATGATGGCATGGAATCGCCTTTACCCCGAGGGGCTTACCGCAGAACAGCAGGCCAACTGGGAGCGCTCGGGCGGCGACTACAACAAATCCCGTGAAATTGCCTCTTGGTTCCGTAAAGAACTTTCCGTGGCGTTTTCTGAGGATGACGGGAAGACGTGGACTCCCCCCGTTGTTCTGATTCGTTCTCCTCGCAATGGGATGGGATATCCGTTCATTCTTGAGCGGCACCCGGGACTGCTCTGGGTTATGACACGCTTCGGTGAACAGTTTGCAGTCGCCGTTCACGAGGCGGATCTCGTTTAGAGAATCAAGATGCCCCCGAACGCAAAACATGCAATGAAAAATCAGAATAAAGCTTCGTCTCCCGATGCCGCTCCATCGCCATTCCTGCGCGGTATCGTGCCGCCCATGGTCACGCCTTTACTAGCACCGGACGAACTCGATATTGAAGGTCTTGAACGCCTACTCGAGCACATTCTGGGTGGAGGGGTACATGGTTTGTTCATTCTCGGTACCACAGGAGAAGGCCCAAGTTTGAGTCACAACTTGCGCATGGATCTGATCCGTCGAGTCTGTCGACAGGTCGTGGGTCGAGTTCCGGTATTGGTTGGCATTACCGACACAGCATTTACCGAACAACTCGAAATCGCGGCGTACGCCCATGACATGGGGGCGGCCGCCGTTGTGACCGCGCCACCCTATTATTTTGCTGCCGGACAGCCCGAGCTTCAAGAGTACATCGAGCATTTAGTTGTACGATTGTCGCTACCGCTTGTTTTGTACAACATGCCTGGCCTGACCAAGACGAGCTTCACCCCTGATGTCGTGGCATCGCTGATTAAACTCGAGGGTATCATTGGACTCAAAGACAGTTCTGGGGACATGAGTTACTTTCATCAAATTCAAGAGCTGTTCCGCCACAGGCCCGATCTGAGCCTGCTGATGGGGCCGGACGAACTGATGGGCGCATCACTGCTCATGGGCGGGAATGGCGGTGTCAGTGCCGGTGCCAATCTCTATCCGTCGCTCTACGTAAACCTGTACGATGCAGCCATGAAAGAGGATATTGCGAGCGTTCGGCATCTTCACGAGAAGATTATGCAGATCAAGAAAAGCATTTTTGGTGTGGGACACCATCCATCGAGTCTCATCAAAGGCATTAAGTGTGCATTGAACCTGATGCGAATCTGCGATGATTTCATGGCTGAGCCCTTTCACCGGTTCCAGCAGAATGAACGCGACCGTGTACAGGAAGCACTCAGTATGTTAAACTTACACCTGATTGGCTACACAAGCTGTCAGACGTAACCTAGTAAAAAAGATTGTTCAAGGAGGATTCTACGATGAAAAGTTCTTTAAGTTTTATGGCATTTGTAACGGGGTTGGGATTGATCCTTTCCGGATCGGCTCAAGCCGTGGATCGCTATGTGTGGCAGGCGGCGGCGACGCCTGTGCATCCCTACACCAATGGTTGGGATAAGGCGGCCGACAACATTCAAGACGCTGTCAATGCTGCCGCGGAAGGGGATACGATCTGGATCCGACCGGGCACTTACGTTGCGACGGCGACCCCGACGAATTATGCCGGCTTCGATAATGTGGTCTATCTACATAAAAAGCTATTGAACTTGCGGGCGACTAACGACGTTCCGGGACGTGTCCTAATCGACGGTCAGGGTGTCAACCGCGGCATCGCCGTCAATCGGGATGTTACGACTACCGCCACGTTGTTGCTGGAAGGCCTCACGATTTCAAATTGCGTTTTGTCTGCAGATGTTGGTGCCGATGCGGCCGGGGCTGGAATCTATCTTACTTTTCCCCTGAACTATGCGGCGTGGGATGCCACGTTGCGAGATTGCGTGATTACCCATAATACGCCTTCGCACAAGACACAAATAAAGTCGCCAAGGGCGGAGGGTTATACGCATCTGCAAACGCATCCGCGTTAAAACTTGACTGTGACGAACTGTGTGTTCAGCGATAATGCCGCTACGAATTTGGTGTCGGGCCCCAGCATCGGTGCCGGCGGTGCACTCTATCTGCGCAGTACTGGGTCGATTTTGCTGACGCATTGCGTGTTCGAACGCAACCATGCTAGCGAGGTTGGGGGTGCGACCTACATTGAATCCTCCGGCGGAACCGCCAACCATCTCTTTCAGTATTGTACGTATCGTGACAACAGGACTGACAAATATAAAAACGCAGGTTCAGGAGGTGGCGGTGCGAACGGCCCGGGCATCTACCGCAACTGCTTGTTCGTCGGCAATCATGCCGCGCCTGGTGCCCTTGGTGGCGGAATTTTTTGCGGCCTCACGGGTCCTCTGTATGTTGAGAGTTGCACGCTCGTTAGCAATACAGCCTCTAGCGGCGGCGGCGGAGTCCATATTCGAGCGAGAACAACCGATCCAACCCAGATTCTCTTGATAACCAACTCGATTTTTTCTC
>CAZUAY010000121.1:0-4969 GCA_964618405.1 uncultured Lentisphaerales bacterium | reverse complement strand
TTATGGGAATCACGATATGGGAGAGCTTGGCTCGAGAGACGGTGGAAATGGCGCGTGTCGCGCTGAAGGATGTGACGACACTGGAGGAGTGGAAGACCCTTCGCCCACGTCGTCACCAGCAATACATGCATTCGCTCGGGCTCGATCCTTTGCCGCCACGCTGCGACTTGAAGGTCACCGAGTACGGCGAGTTGAAAGGGCAAGGTTTTCGCGCCCGAAAGATAGGTTTCCAAATTTTGCCGGATTGCTGGAGCTCGGCTTGCATCTATTATCCCGATCCGCTACCGAAGGGAAAGGCACCTGGCGTGCTGTATGTGTGTGGTCACAGTACCATTGGGACGTACGGCTATCACTACCATCCGATCATGTGGGCACGGCGCGGCTATGTTTGCTTGATTGTCGATACCATTGAACAGAACGACAACCCCGGCGAGCATCATGGGACGCTCATGAATCGCCATGAGGCTTGGCTGGCTTTGGGTTATACACCCGCGGGTGCGGAAGTCTGGAATGCGATGCGCGCCTTGGATATTCTCGCCGCTGATCCACAGGTTGATCCTGAACGTCTGGGTGTGACGGGCGTTTCGGGTGGCGGTGCCTGTAGTTTTCATACGGCGGTGGCCGATGAGCGTTTGAAGGCCGTTTCCACGCTGTGTGGTGTTAGTTCGCCGCTGGATGCCGTCCGTCATCGTCACGTCATGGATCAATGCGATTGCATGTACCCACACAATATCTACAAGAAGGATATTAGTGAGTATGCCGCATTGATCGCGCCGCGTGCCGTGCTTTTTTGCATTGCGGATCATGATCCTATTTTCCATCCAGACGAGAGCCGTGCCCTGGTTGAACGCACGAAACCCGTGTTTGCTTTGTATGGCGAAGAGGAACGATGCGCGTGGCTAGCCGGTCCCGGTCCCCACGGCTATCCTCCTGTGTTCGGCGAGGAAACGCAAAAGTGGTTTGATCGCTATGTTGCCGGTGACGAGCGGCCCCTGTTGCCCAAGGGGGCACTGGAACTGGATGAAGCGGATACGAGCATCTTCAGGGGGTGTCCGCCTTCGCCGAATCGGGTGGAACTCCTGCCACATCTGCTCTCGACGAGAGGCACATTGCCGCTTCCTCAAACGGCCGCTGATTGGCCGGAGGTCCGGCGACAGGCGCTCGAGACTCTGCGGGCCAAGGTTCCCGGTTTTTACGCTAAGGGCTACCGCGAGGGTTCCATGAAACTCGAGGGCGACTGGCAATGGAGCCAAGTCGGTCCGATTCTGAATCGCGTGCATGCCGGCCATGTTGACGGAGTGGAAATCTGGATGCAGATTGTGAGTCGCCCTAACGTCCGGAAAAAACTTGTTCTGGGTGTCGGTAGCGAAGGACAGTTTGCCATGCATGCCATGGCGAGTGTATGCTGTGGGTTAGAAGACAGCACGTCTGTTGTGCACGCCGGTTTTGAACCCCGCTTAGGCGGCAACGATTCGCCTGTAGCGGAGCCGTATGCAGTTCCATTGGGTTCCTGGTTGATGCCGGTTCGGACCTACCTGGTCCGGTGCATGGCGTTGGTGGGCATGACCCCCGTGATGATGACGTTTCACGACATTGGCGTGGCGTTGGATTATATAGCGGGTCTTGAAGAGGTGAAGGACTGTGAGATCTATCTACACGGTCGTGGCGACGCCGGTGTAGCCGCCTTGTATCGTGGGATCTTGGATGAGCGGATCACGGGCGTGATCGCCGAAGATGTACCCAGCACCCATTTAGATGGCGCGCCGGTTTTAGGAATTTTGCGTGCCTTTGATATGCCGGAGGCCGTCGGGTTGATGGCGCCTCGCAAAGTGGCTCTCGTGACGGCGGGACACAATAATTGGAACTGGCCTACGCGGGTTTATGGGCGGCTTGGATGTCCACAAAATTTGATTAAAGCGAACACGCTGAGCAGCGCCATGAAGCGCATTTTGGCCTGAGAGACTGGAGCCGTGTGCTGAATGAATGCAACTCAAATCCCCGTCACCTTTGATGATCTTCTCGATATCCGTGTTGGCGGCGAGGACATGACCCTGGGTTATCCGGCAACGTCGATCGAGAAGCTTGCCGATGCCGAGAGCTGGCAGATCAAGGCAAACGCGCTGCGAGAGATTTTTTTGCAGACGCTTGGGGTTGAACCGCCGGTCACGTGTCGCCTTGCTCCCGAGAATCTCGGTGAAGAGGACTGTGGGAGTTACCTCAAGCGGCGTGTCTCCTATGCGGTTGAGCCGGACGAACGGATCTTCGCTTGGCTGCTGATCCCCAAGACCCGCCATGGAAAGTGCCCTGCCGTTATTTGCATCCACCCGACCACACCGATTGGCAAGGAGCAGACAATTGGTAGCGAGGCTACCGAGAAGGGTCAGGATCGCGCGTATGCCCTGCACTTGGTTCAGCGTGGATACGTCACATTGGCCTACGATTTGATGAGTGCAGGCGAACGATGTTTTGATGGACACACGGCCTTCGACACCAGCCCGTTTTACGTCAAGCATCCAAAATGGTCTGCCCGTGGCAAGGATTTATGGGATATGGCGCGCGCGGTGGACTTTCTAGAAACGGTCGCTGAAGTCGATGCTGGAAAGATCGGCAGCATTGGCCATTCGCAGGGCGGAGGGCTTACCATCCATGCCATGGCGCTGGACGAGCGAATCAAGGCGGGCGTATCGAGTTGTGGCCTTTGGCCTTTCCGGCTCTCTAAGAACCCCTTTAACATTGCGACGACCCGAACAAATTGGTGGGTGGGACAACCGCTCCTGCGCCCTTACTGCTGGACGGGCAAGCCGTTCCCAATCGATCTGCACGAGTATTTGGCTCTCGCTGCGCCACGACCCATGATGATGATTACAGCACTTAACGACTGCGGTTATGTTCTCGACGAACAGGCGATTTCTCAACCGGCTTTTTCAGATCTCGGGAGGAACGTTTCTTCTGTCTACACCCTGCTGGGGGCCGGTGCCAATTTCCAGAATTTACTGCACACGCACGGCCACAGTTTTTTGGATGAACAGCGTACCGCCGCCTACGCCTTTTTAGATATCCACTTGAAAAGGGATTAGCTGCTAGGGGTTAGAGGTCTTAATCATAATCTCGAACGTCACTGTAATCTCGCGTTATTCTTCAAGATTACATAATCAGAAGAGCGGTACTTCATGCCTCACGTTAGGTTGCGTAATCCGGACGATCAAATGTAAAACTGAAAGAAAAAGGCCCTAAAACAAGAGGATGCAACATAACGCCGCTCGCAACATAAGTCGCAAACTTTGTCGAGCCTCTGCGAAGTCGCACGCGAAGACGCCTGCCTGTACAGGAACGGCAGACAGGCGAAGCAAACCCGTGCTCCGTTCGGTACGGCCACTTCCTTTAGAAACGAAACTCGACGTTATAGGCAAGATTAGGATAAAAGCCAAATTTCCTCAACTTTGATGACCCCAAGCTCTTCCCTAGCAACTCGCCACTCACAACTCGCAACTTCTCCTCTGTGGCTGGCCTCGGTGAGGCCGGAGTCTAGCAACTCGCGACTAGCAACTTTTTTTAGCGAAAAATCTCTTGCTTTTTTTTAGTGGATCTGTCATTCTTTCCGCCCCTTTGGCTCCAGATGCGTAATTTCAGACGGGGCTGCCTCGAACCTATGGTTGGTTGCGAGTGTAAAACACCCCACGAGAAATACGTTATCATGAGTTTCACTAAAATGGGCCTCAGGCCCGAACTTTTGCGCGCCATCGAGGCGCTGGGTTTCCAAACCCCAATGCCGATCCAATCTCAAATGATTCCCCAACTTATCAGTGGGGATCGTGACTGTCTGGCTTTGGCCAGCACCGGATCTGGAAAGACCGCCGCCTTCGGTTTTCCCATGCTCAACATGGTGACACCCAAAGGCCGTTACCCGCAATTTTTAATTCTCAGCCCAACGCGCGAGCTTTGCATGCAGATTTCGTCTGACCTACGTAACTACTCAAAGTTCATCAAGGATGTACGCATTCTTTCTGTCTACGGCGGTGCCAATATCAAATTCCAGATGATGGAGCTTTATCGGGGTGTGTCGATCCTTGTGGCAACACCGGGACGTTTGCTTGACCTCATGGATCGTGGTGCAGCGAATCTTTCATCGGTGCGCGGCGTGGTGCTTGATGAAGCTGACGAAATGTTGCAGATGGGTTTTCAAGAAGATCTTGAGCAGATCATGGATGCGGTTCCGAAGACTGCTTCGACCTGGATGTTCTCAGCGACGATGGAGAAGCGCGTGGCACAGTGTGCACACCGCCTCCTCGAGAATCCGATTGAGATCAACGTGGTCAATAGTCAGCCGCCGCCAGACATCAAGCATGTCTGCGTAACCTTCAAGGCGCCGACAGAGCGCGGTGCAGCGTTGCGCAAGCTTGTGGATGACACGCCCGAGTTTTTTGGTCTCGTCTTCCGCCGCACGCGTAGCAATGTACGCACGACGGCAAAGCTTTTTGCCGAGCACGGCTATTCTGTTGGGGCGCTACATGGCGACCTGACGCAGCAACAACGCGACCGCGTGATGAAGTCGTTCCGCAACCACGAAATCCAGATCCTTTTCGCAACCGACGTTGCATCGCGTGGTCTCGATGTGAGTGACGTGACGCACATCGTGCATTTTGATATCTCTGAAGATGCCGAGACCTATACGCACCGTAGCGGCCGAACGGCGCGTGCGGGCAAGTCCGGAATCTCGATGGTATTTGCTGCGCCCGAAGATCATGGGAAGCTCGCGCAGTTTGAGCGGACGCTCAAGATGCAGTTCGAGTTCAACGGCATTTCGCGCGAAGAGTGCCGTACGATGGGTGGCGGAGGCCGGGGTCGTGAGAAGAGCGGAAGCGGCGGCCAACGCAACTGGTCCGGCCCTTCCCGCATCAAGCGAAAGTACGGCAAAGCGGGCGCGCCACGTGCGCCTGCAGCTCGCTAAACCGAAGTTTTCTGTTCGGCG
>CAZUAY010000120.1:8380-11593 GCA_964618405.1 uncultured Lentisphaerales bacterium | reverse complement strand
AAAGAGGGAATTGAACTTGCGACAAAAAAGTAGAAAAAATCTCAATTTAGCGAGGGCTGGAATGATCGCTCGCGAAATCTACGATAAGAACCTAAGATCGTAGACGGCCTGACCGAAGTTCCCCACTTGGAAATTGGATTTGAGTGTTGGCTGTTGGAAATTGAGAGTGCAAAAATGTCTAGCGACTAGTCACTGTAATCGGTTAGGCACAGGGGGCACCCCCCGTCACTGACCGATTACCTCACTTCGAATCCTTGTCATCAACAGAGGGCTCGACTTCCGGCCAAACTAAACGAATCCGCCAGAAGACAACTGGCATATCCTTACTTGCTAACGAATGTAGCGAGAACCTAAGATTTCCGGCGCGATAGGACTGTGTAAACATGCCTGTGGGAGAATAATATTTAGTATCGTCTGGAGATCCTAATTTATTGATAATCTTGGCCTTCGTGTCGTTCCAGTCGATACCCAGTGGGATGCCACCGCGAATTCGATCGGAGTCGGTCATCCCCGGATAGAGATCAAGGGCACGGACAAAGCCTTCGAGGGTCACGTGCAAAACAACGCCATCATCCTCATAGTTCAGCACGAGATTGCTCCCTTCTGTGGCATCGTAGTACGATTCAGGCCGGGAGATAATTCCCGAGTCGATCAGAAAAGCCAGGGCCTCATCTTTCGACTTTCCGAGAGCCCAGAAAAGCTTGTTGCCGCGCATCATGGCCCTTCGCCTCAGGCTGGTGGCATCCGGTTTTTTGCTGTCAAACACCCCAACAGCGCTCCTGTGGTCGCCCATCGCTGCCCCTTCGGCATAGAGTCTGCGCGCCTTCTCGAGATTCTGCTTGACGCCGATATTCCGCGTCAGCAGGACTGCGTAATTGTTGTAAGCGTTGATGTTCTTCTGTTGGACAGCTCGCTCATACCATTTCCCAGCTTCCTCCAGATCCTGATCAATTCCTAGTCCTTGATGGTAACAAGCCGCCATCAGAAACTGGGACTCACTATCGCCAGCCTCCGCAAATGCACGAATCTTTTCAATGACAGACTTAGCCATTTGCTGAGCCAATGTCTCATCCACTGCTAGACCGCACCACCCCGTAAAATGGAACCTAGCGATCCAGAGGCTGGCCCGGGGATCGCCTCGCTGAGCAAGCTCAGAGAATGCCTCCATCATTTCAGGCCCAGGTTTCTTTTCGTAGGCGTAACGCTCCGTGACCTGACTGAGCAAAGCTGTGCTGGCGGCATTCGGTCGTTCACCGAAGACAACATTCCCCACGCAAATTAAGGCCATGCACATCACCGGCACGAGTTTAGTTTGCATGGTCTTCCTCCTCCCGGTCTGAGTAGATGACAACCTGCCAACTTTTCGTGCCGAGCCCGCGAATCGCGACAATATTTTCCTTCCAAACATTGCACCAAACAAGTCCGTCCAGCCTGGCTGCGGAAAGCTTCTTCACTCCCAACTGATAACCCTTTTCTTGCTCTGACCTAGGCGGTAACGAGTCCGTTGGCATTTCCTCCCACCGAGATGTCTCGGCCGTAAATCTAAACGCTGCGCTTGCCTTAGGCTTCGAGAGATCAAGAATAAGCCAGATCTCATTCGACTCTGGATCCGTAAAAAAACGCTGAATCCTCTTGGGACGATCAGAATAGCCCAAGGAGGAAATTGCCTGAGATCCATCGGCAATAAGGGACAGCCGATGCGTATCAACATCCAACACGAAAAGCCGCTGCCCCTGCTGCAGACCAACCCCGTCTCGAGTCGGCCTCAGGATATCGTAAAAAGAAATGATCTCCTGATTGTTATCCTTCGCCGGCAGGCCGTTTCTTTCATCGACAATGTCCATCCGCGCCAAATCGACATCCTCCGCAGGAACCGACAAAATGCCGAGGTTGGCATGAGTCGCAACCAGACGATCCTGAACCCTGTACAGCCAGTGGCACACGAAGGAATAGCGCTGACCGAGAGGACTCAGAACGGACTTCTCCGCAAGAGAGTTTTTCGCCGTTGGCACCCATGTCATCCGCTCAGAAATTATTTTCCGTGTCACAAGATCCAGTTTTATGAACCCAACCGGCTCCATCCAAACACCGCTTTCAACCACGCTTCTCATTCTTTTTCCCGCAATGGCGATCCAGAGTATATCGCCGTCGATATAGATCATCTGAGGATAGACCTGAATCTCGTCGGAATCAATGTCTTCGGACTGGAAGAGGTGCGTCAGCCTTGTGTTATAAGAGTCCGTGGCCAAAATGACCTCAGAGCGAAGCATCTGAGCTTCTGTCGTTCGGAATTCAGGTAGCGTCTCTAGTTCCCGTCGAGCAACTTGGATTTCGTCAAAAAAAGAGCCCCAAAAAATCCCCTCCCCCTCATTGACTTTATCACCCACCTGCTTGTACCAAGAAAGGAGCTCTTTCTTTGAAATGGTCGACAGCATAATATCCGGATCGAGCAGTTCGATGGTCGAAAAATCTTTGTCGTCTGTCAATTGCCTGATTCGATTAAACAACTTGCGCTGGATGTCCTCTTTCAGCGCCGGCCGAATCGTATAAAGATCCAACAAAGCTTCCGGCATCCAGTGGTTCCGCCGAGACTTCATGCCGCGCACGGTCCACAGGCCAAAGTGAAACGACTCCCATCTCTCAATCCAGCCTGTCATGTTAAGCGCAACATCAAGGTCGGCCACCATTGAATCAGCGAGTTCAGCTTGTCGTTTGGCCTGGCGCTCCTGTTTCAAGAGCAGGTGATTGGCGTAAAAACGCCGTAACGGATCTTGACTTCTCCGCTGTTCCTCGAGAAACGCTGTTTTCCAGGGATACACATGCATCAAATAGGCCGACATAGAATTTCTTCGCGCATCCGTACACAAAGGGCTCGATTCGACTTCGCTAACATACCTTAACAGATACCGCCGCCAGGACGAAGGGTATCGGAATATGGCCGTCGAAAAAACAGAAGCGGGAACTATAATCTATCCTTTCGAACTCGCTGAGCAACTGTGCCCGGAAGGGACGAAGCATCTGAAGAAGATCCGCATCCTCGTAGGTCTCGCGACATCTCAGGAATTTCAATACTGCGCGGTTGCTGCCTAAGTCGATGGCTTCCAACAACAGAACGTTGTGCTTCCGGCAAAGCTGTTCAACCCGTGCAATCGTAATGGCCTTACTTCTATCGTCTGGCAGCGTGTCCAATTGATTCAGGAGTAGCGAAACATA
>CAZUAY010000120.1:0-8370 GCA_964618405.1 uncultured Lentisphaerales bacterium | reverse complement strand
GCGTTGCCGATTCGATGGATCCAGCGCAAACGCAGCGTCACTCGCCCAGGGAAGGCGGTAGTGGCTGACCAAGGCATCCAAAGCCTTGACTTCTACCTGCAAGGACTCTGGGTTAACCTCTTTTCTCATGACGACGATTTTGCTGCACAGCCGATCAATCAGATCTTCCGACACGGCCACAAGATCATCCAGACTCGTTTCCTCCTGAACGACCTTTTCCGTTTCCGATCCCGTGCTCCGAACTCGAAGCGTCATCGTCATCTTAAAATGCCCGCCTTCGTCTACGAGATGGGGCGACAAGGCGAGTTCGCCATCCACCAATAAGTCTCCGACAAGCAGAGACGGCTTTTTCTCTCCTAAATCACTTTCGCGCGCAATGTCTCCCAGCCTTCTCCGCTCAAGCAAAACGGAGCCAGAACACGAAAAAACCGCTTCCATGAGCTTCTGCTCAACCCCATCGCCGAACTGCTCAAGTGAAAAATCAGGTTTCACCGTCTTGGGCAAACTATTGCCAAAATGCAGGATGCTAATGCAGGTCTGCTGCTCCGGCTTGAGCAGAAGCGTTGGTAACCCCAGCACAGCCCGTTCAACCATTCCTTGCACCATCGGCGTCAGCGAACCCGAGACAGGCTGGACAACAAAGCCGGCAAGAAAGCCCCGTGTTGTCTCAACAAGCCTCACCTGAAACACACCATTCGTTGGATTCGTCTGCCCGACGAAAAGCAGCCCCTTCGCCCGTAAGATCGCACCCAGTCGAACGCGCTGTGACTCGGCCACAAGCGCTGAGGCTGTGAGGGCTTGCTCGGCCAGCACTCGGTCAATTTCCTCGCGTTCTACTAATTCCAGATCATCACGTTTCGATAGCTCGACTTGAATTAAATCCGCCAAGTTGCGGCATTCCACAGAATTGCCCTCCGCAATCACCGCCAGTCGTACAGGCTCAGCCACAACAGTCGTGGCAAGAAGACAAACAATCAACTGTAGCACAAAATAACGGACCCTATAGACCCGGATCATATCGACAAAACAATATTTCCGCGATGCATTATTCTTCATCTAGAGATCCTCTTGCCATATCTCTCGGACACGCCAGGTCTCAACACCTTCATCATTCTGAAACTTGAAAGTCAGTGTAAACTGAAGGTTTCCTGCTTGATAAATGTAGCACCAGACAACATCTGCATTCCATCTAGATTCGTTGTAAGGGGTACCCTGCTTTGCCTTGATTGTATTAGGATCATCCCTCCAGGCGATTCCTAAGGGAATTCCTCCACGCGCTTTGTCCGAGAGCGTCATTCCGCGATAGGCATCGATGCACCGTACAATCCCATCGCCACCGGACAGCAGGATAATTCCATCGTCTTCAAACTCAAGACACGATAAAGCCCCGTCAGGAAAGTCGATGAAATCGTCGGGTGCAGTTATTACACCTGAATCCGCTAACACGCGTACTGCATCCTCGGTCTTCCGGCCTAATGCCGCAATCACCTTGTTTTGTCTCAACGCTTGCAAACGTGCCATGCTCTGTGGATCCGGAGGAGCATACACCTTAAGCAAGTTACGACAGGAAGAACTCCCCAGCCCAGCTCCCGTCTCAAACAACTTCCGAGCCTGCCCAATGTCCGCCTCAACTCCTGCCCCTTCCGCAAGCAGGATCCCCAAGTTTCCGTAGACAGACAACTGCTGCCCTTCAATGGCCTTGAAATACCACTTCACAGCTTCAACAAAATCCCGATCCAAGGCAAACCCCTCATGATAGCAACTTCCGATCAAAAACTGCGCTTCGTGATCACCGCCTTCCGCAAGTTTAATGACCTGATCGATAACCGGATCTGCCAAATCATTACCTAGCCCCGGATTCCATTTGAGATCGCAGCGTCCACCCCAATGTAGCCGTGCCAACCAAAGCGTTGCTCGCGGATCACCTTGATCAGAAAAACGTGTAAACAGGCTTACCATCGTCGCATCAGAGAGATTCTCCTGTGCGTAGGAGCGAGTGAGTTTGCGAAAACCGGCATCATCGATTACGGGAACGCCCATCTGCCCCCGAACACCATAGGCAAGACACCCGAACAGAAAAAGACTTAAAAGTTGAACGCTATTTCTCATTCTCCCCTCCATTCTCGACAGGCGAAAACTCAGACACTTTCCACGTGTCGGAACCAGAGCCGTAAAGGACAATGATTTTGTCTCGCCACACCGCGACTTCACGAATATCGGACACCTTGGCATCCTTCAAGAGTTGACGCGCCTGGTCTAGCTTCTGGTCAACCTCCGAAGGCGGAGGCAGATCCTCCTTCTCGATTCCCTCCCAGTTTCCAGATAAGCCCTTACAATAAAAAGATCGAACAGTGCTCGCTATGCCGACTTCAGAACCAGCAAGATTAAGCCACATTTCATCCGTCTGAGAATTAGACGTCAACCCCCGTATGTACTTTGCCTTGTCATCATAGCCAAGAGTCGTCGCAGAATCCTCCACATCAAGAAGAATGCGTGACTTCCAAGTATCGAAATCCCAATAGACAATCCATTGTTTGAGACCCAGGCAGACACCTTCGCGCATGCCCACCAGAGATCCTGAAAAACCGGATGAAGCGTGATTATCCTGAGTCGGTAATCCTTCTTCGAACCCCAAAAGGCGTCCTCCCGCCATATCCGTTTCCCGAATCGGAATGGCAAAAACCCCCACCCCAGGATGAAGCATGGCTAGATAATCACCGGCACGGACCATGCCACCAAGCTCGAAACGCGTTGTAAACGAAGCGGTATCTCCCGGGAACCATCGAGAGCGTTCGGATTTCACATGACCATCAACAAGATCGATTTCTAGTACCCCCAGTAGATTAAACCACTGCCGTTCTCCGTTGAGAACATCCACTGGGCGACTTGTCAGTCCGACCCACAGTGTGTCACCGTCGACGAGAATCCGTTGAAACAATACCGTCATTTCGCGTTCTGCTTTTTCTTTAGGACGCATCAATTTCTTCAAGCGCACACCATCCGTTAAGGCCGAAACCAGCACACGCTCCTTAAGTTTGTTCCCTTTTAAAAATTCTGGATGCCGAGTTAGGATCTCCGCTCGCCAGCGCTTCATATCGGGAAAAAGATCTAATGTCTCCCAATTCTGCTCTTTTTGTTCAACAATTGCAGTCATCCAATCGAACAATTCGCGTTCGGGAATCGTCGAGAGCATAAGGTCGTAGTCCAGAACAGCAATCGTACGAAAATCTTTTTCCTCCAACAGGCCTTTCATACGCTCAAAGAATTTTCGCTGAACCAATTCCTTCAACTTAGGACGATAGAAATAAATATCCCGTAACGATTCACTAGGCCAGCGATTAGGAGTATATCTTTTGCCATTGACGGCAACCCCTGATCCAGTATGTAAGTAACGCCAAGAAGGGTCGATGCCCTTTGTCCGAGCCAGATAAGCATCAAGATCGGCCATCATGGCATCGCTGTATTCAATCCTTGCCTTTCGGCTTCGCTCGTCTCTCATAAGAACGCGGTTCGCATGGAATCGGCTAACCAGATCATCAGAACTCCTGAACCGCATCAGATCCTCTATCTTCCAACGGTAAACATAAAGCACGTATGTAGAAAGAAAATACTTCATTTCCTCGGAGGTTTTTGGATCCGCCTGAAGCTTCTGCACCCAGTTCTGTAGATGCGCGCGGCGCTCGGAAGGCAACGCGACAATCCCTGGTAGCCATTTGACACACGTATCAAAACTAAGGGGTGACTGCACCTGTAACGCTTGGCGCTCAAATTCTGACAATAGTGTTTTTCGAAGCGGTTGGAGTAACCGATACAATTCTAAATCTAAAAACGTCTCAGGTTGCTTCAAATATTTTAATACCGTTCCTTCAGAGGTCCCCCTCAGCGACCAAAGCGATGTTAACGAGATGCCATGCTCACGACAAAGCACTTCAACCTTAGCCAAGGTGATTGCCCTCGCACGATCATCAGGCAAATTCTCGATTTGCTCAGACAACATCAACGCATGTGTCCTCACCCGCTTCTTATCCGAGGCATCGATTGCGAACGCCGCTTCGCTCGCCCAGGAAAGCTGATAGCGCTTGACCAGGTCGTCCAAGATCTTCACTTCGGCCTTTAAGGTGCCTGTACCAGCTTCTGCCCGCATCTCCAGCGCGACTCCAACGAGATCGGATAGCGCCTTTTGCTCAAGAGAGCGCAAGCTCAGTAATCCTCCCTCTACTTTCACGATCTTCGTCGTACCCGTGGCTAAATTACGAAGCCGTAAGGTCAGCACGATCGGAGGATCATCCTTTTCCGCCGTCAAATCGGCGGCTGGATTTAACCCTCCGTCGATTAACAGCGTCCCCGCCATGAATGAACTGGCCTTCCCTGTCAGATCATCTTCCCGCGCGACATCGTCCAGCTTCCTCCGTTCGAGAATTAAGGTTCCTGGCATCGACGCGAGTTCAACCATCACCCGTTGCTCAATGCCTTCCATGAACTCTTGCACAATGGGTCGTGTCTTCAGATTCCCCGGCAAGCCATTGTTGATAACCAGCATGCTCACGCCAACTTGCTCATCAGGAGGAAGCGACAAATTCGCGGTCGCCCGATCAACGGCAGCTTGCGTTTGAGGCAACGGCGTTGTCGCCTCATGAACAATGAACCCCGCCACAAACCCGTGCCGAGTCTCTACCAATCTCACCTGAAACACACCATTCGTTGGATTCGTCTGACCAATAAACAGCAGCCCCTTCGCCCGTAAGATCGCACCCAGTCGAACGCGCTGTGACTCGGCCACAAGAGCTGAAGCTGTAAGGGCTTGTTCAGCCAGCACGCGATCAATCTCCTCGCGTTCTACTAATTCCAGATCATCACGTTTTGATAGCTCGACTTGAATTAAATCCGCCAAGTTGCGGCATTCCACAGAATTTCCCTCCGCAATCACCGCCAACCGAACCGGTGGCGCGTTCGTTTCGCCCACCGCAATACCGCCACTTAAAACCGCTACTGAACACAACACAGCAAACTGCACGAGCAACGAATACTTCATTGAAACACTCCTCGAGGATTCAGGGAACAGGGTTCAACGTTCAGTTTTGAGTTCCAAAAAAATACGTATGTTTTCATTTTAGTTATCCTCAAAAACCCAAGAACAGCAGAAATCCCTCTTTTGGTTTTTTTTTGGTTTTTTATTCTTTGTGGCAAAGTTAGGAGAGAAGTCGCTAGTGGCTAGTCGCTAGTCGCTAGTCCTGACATTCGAGCTAAAAGAGTGATCGTAACGAACGGAGCACGGGTTTTCCAACCCGTGTGCGAAAACGGGTTGGAAAACCCGTTCTCCGTTTGCTTCGCTCATCCTCGTCCTCGATCCATGCATAAAGTTACCCCATCGTTTTTTCGCGGCGCAGCCGCGCGGCGGGCTTGTCTACAACTTCAGTTTCACACTGGTTTTTCTCCCCACTCTCGCTATCCGCTTCCAACGTTCCTACCTTCCCTGAACTCGAGTTCCACTGCGAATCAACAAACTTACTAAGCGTCACGAAATAAAAGCAACGCACCCGATCCCATTTACCACAAAAAATTCCACTTTCATGAAGTTTCATGTGTTTCATGGTTAGACTCTTCTGCGACGCTTAGTAACTCGCAGCCTACTTCTTCTTTGCCAATTTCGGCAACATCCGCAGTGCAATGCTCGCCGAGGCCTTCTGCAACGCAGCCTTGCCAGCAATCTGCTCCGTTAAATCCACGACAATTGCCGTTTCGCGGTCAATGGCCAGGACTTCGCCTGTCTTGATGTCAATCGCCTTGACTTCAACTCTCGCCTTCACGCTGATCAGATTGCCGCGGCGTGCTGCGAATTCGCTGAAGCCTTCGCCCTCGATCCGGATGTCAGCCTTTGCTCGGTCCTCTTTCGCCAGCAGGGTGCCACCCGCAGCAATATAGTACAGCGAGAATTCAGTCTCTGCCGCAGGATCGATCGTCGCCTGTCCAACATGCCGTTCGGCAATCGAAAGGGAAGCTACCGGCAGCTTCGAATCACCCAGCGCTTTTTTGAGCTCGGCGACGCTGTCTTCCTGCTTCACGTCCGGTGCAAGGAGAAGGGCTGTTTTCGTCTTGATGGTGGTAGAAATTTTCTCTGCTAACGTCTTAACCTGCGGACCCAATTCGGCATTCCCCTCGCTTTCCACTGCGACTCCCAGCGTGCGCGATGTCTCCGTGCTGATAATTTTGGCCACGATATGGAGCTTTTTATCCACTTCGAAGACTGAACCGGCGATCAGCACCTTCGCCCCCGTCAGGGATCCGATCTTAACTGCCTGGGCCGGATTCACCATGCCAGAGGCAGACAACTCCTGCTCGGAAAGCGTCGCACCGAAATCCTGTCGATCAACGAGCCAAAGACTTTCTGATTCCGCAAGGTTGACAAAAAGCAAATCCGTCACCTTCTCCCCTAAGCCTTTTACCGTTGTGCCACGTTCAGCAAACGGCAGAATTGCTGACGGGATTGGTCCCTCAGCCGCAACTCCAACGAAAACAGCCGCCAAAAAGACAGCAATACTAGATTTCATCATCATTTGTGATTTCTTCATTTTTTTCCTTTCGTTAACGAACCCATTTTAATGAAACAATAGAATCTCAGCCAGCAACCACCGAGCCGCTGGCGTCTTCTCCCAATTCGAAATTAAACTTAAGCCGCAGAAGATGATCTTTCCGTCATTTTTTAAGTCTCTCAAGATAGCGGCTTCATAGCCATTGCCTGCATCCACCTGCACAACCGCTTCATCACGGATGCCAACAAGCCGGAAGTGGCTCGCCGGCATCGAAGACAAATCGAGATCGTAATCCGTGCCCTCAATTTTGGTTTGGCGATGTAACCCTTTCGCAGTTCCGTACCAGCATTCCTCTAACTCATTCCAAAGCGGCACATTGCCCTCAGAAGGCGCAAGCAAGAGCACGCTATTCCCACGACGAACAAGTCCCACTAAAACCTCATCAACACCTCGAACTGATTCGAGCGAAAACCCCTCGTGAAAAATGATCAAAGCATTCGTCACAGATTCAAGGGCGTTAACATCGCCAACACGATCAACACGCAGCTTGATCGATTCAAATGCCTCTGCCGTCTTATCCTCCGGATCGTAGAGATAGATTTTTTTCATCACGGCCGGATTTTCGTCTCCAGCAAACGGCTGCTCGGCAAAAGCCCACACCGTACCCGAGGCCAGCGACTCCGATGCGCCACCTGTCTCCTTCGCTAGCGACAATTCCAATTTCATTGCGACGCCAGACTTCATTCCCGGGAGTGCGACAGGCAGCGACACCTCGCCATCTTCACCGACAGCAACCGTCCCGCTGGCCAGCGTCCGATGATCCTTAGCAACACGGAAACTCAGCTTCTCGCCCTGTGAAAGATTCGGAACGTCACGTAGAATAACCGCTTGACGTCCCGCAAATACATTTGCAGGTGCGGTAACATTCCGTGCAATAGCACTGCACATAGCAAAGCCCAATACCATCAGCTTAAAAAGATGTCGCTTAAACAAACCGAGGGCACCCCATCTATAAAAAACAGGGTAAACCCATTTCCCTTGATAACTCGCATTCATTTCAAAAGCTCCTGTAAGAGGACTTAGCCAAGCAAGCAACACTGCTCATTAGACCTACCACCAGCTTCTGATCTCATATTGTACGTCTTAATCAGACCGGATTCAAGCACTTCTTTGAATCTTTGAATCAGCAGGTAATCGGTCAGGGTCGGCTTGGTATTGCGAGGTCTTAATCTTAATCGTAATCTTAATCGTAATCGCTTGATCCAGTGGGGTGTGTGCCGTAATCGGTTGACCGAGGTTGCTGATTGTTCATGTTTGTGAGGGTAGAGGCTTGTCGAGTGGGAGAATTTAATCTGGAACTCAGGAAAGCTGGAAGTGGATAGCGAGAGTGGGACTCGAAGTTATAGGCAAACTCTCCGCGCGGCGCACCGAAAAACGATGGGGTAACTTTTTGCCCGCCCAAAACTTTGTCGCAAACTTTGTCGAGCCTCCGCGAAGTCGCCTCAGCCCGTTACGCGACGAGGACACCACGTCTACAAGAGGAGCCTGCCTGTGCGGCGACGGCAGGCAGGCGAAGCAAACGGAGAACGGGTTTTCCAACCCGTTTTCGTACACGGGTTGAAAACCCGTGCTCCGTTCGTTACGACCACTGCTTAGCGAAAATCGAGTTATAGGCAACGATTACGATTAGGATACAAGCCAAATTCCCTCCAAATTCCCTACATTTTATCCTCAACTTAGATGACCCCAAGTTCTTCCCCAGTCGCTAACCGATTACCACCCTAGAGTAATCGGTTAGTCGCCGGGGTTTGAATGGAAAGCCCCAAAGAACAGGCCTTGA
>CAZUAY010000119.1:0-11754 GCA_964618405.1 uncultured Lentisphaerales bacterium | reverse complement strand
TTGTCGCAAACTTTGTCGAGCCTCCGCGAAGTCGCCTCAGCCCGTTACGCGACGAGGACACCGCGTCTACAGGAGGAGCCTGCCTGTGCGGGGACGGCAGACGAGCAAAGCAAACGGAGCGGGGGTTTTCCAACCCCCGTCGTGTCGGGGACAGGAATGTCCCCGCTCCGTTCGTTACGACCACTGCTTAACGAAACTCGACGTGATAGGCAAGATTACGATTACGATTAAGACAAAGCCAAATTTCCAGCAGTTTTTCTTCAGCTTCGATGACCCCAAGCGACTGTAATCGGGCAGTCAGGGGGGGCACCCCCGTCACTGACCGATTACGAACGTCTCCATTCCGTTACACGCTTCTCCTACACGGTGCGAAGCCCCAATAAGACCGTCAGCTCGGTCCAGACGTCGCGGCTACGATAGTCCGCCAGACGTTTGCTTTGCTTCCCTACGACGGCGGCCTTCAAATCCGAATCCTTGATGACGCGGCCGATGGTCTCGGCGATGACCGCGAGGTTGAAATCCTGAAATAATACCCCTGCCCCAGCAAGGGTTTCGGGGACTGCGGCAGAGGCGGTAGCAAACACGGGAACCTTCCAAGCCATCGCCTCGAGGAGCGGAGCACAGAAACCTTCATGTTCACTCATGCAGACGAATGCAGACGCCGACGCATAACACGCATTCAGCTCCTCCGAGGAAATGAACTCCGTGAACAGAACGTTCTTCAGTTCCAGCGAATGAACGGAGCCAAGAAGTAGCGATTTATATGCCTCTTGTCCATTGGAGGAACCCGCAATAACCAAGCGAGAATTCGGTTCAACATAATGTTGGAAATGATGGAAAACCTGAAGCAGATGATCGTGGCGTTTATTCGGTACCACCCGTCCAACAAAAAGAAGGTTGGTGCTGCCATTACCCGTCAAGCGAGACTTCATCACAGGATCACACGCACCAGCACCGAAAGAGGCATCCACCACCAACGGAAGCACAGACACATTTTTGTAGCCAAGTTCACGCAATTCTTGCGCATTGTATTCACTATCGGCGAGATTAATTTCGGCGACATTGGCCAAGGCAGCGACTTGCTTGCGCCCCTCATCGAGCCTGCTCGCCATCGGGGGATTCAGGCGCTCGAAGAAGTGCGAGGGGGTAACGTTATGATAGAGAATTACTTTTTTACATTTTAAATTGGGTAAAATAGCATTACCCCGACTGCCTATCGAAAGATGGAGGAGCGCGATGTCCTCAGGCTTTACGGAATCGCTGAGCGTATCGAGGTCGCATACTTGAAATCGTTGTTCGGCGGCCGTCGTCGCTCGCGCACAATAGATAAGCGATGCAATGCCATGGGAAACACAAAGCGCTTGGAGAAGCAACGCTTCATCGCTAATCGCATCGCCCTTTCGAAAACCTGCAACAATCTGATGTATCACCATTTTACACTCCAATCCAACATGATCAAGGCCATGGCTAGGGAAGCTTCCCGGGATCGATGCCCACGGAACGAAGTTTATGGGCCACGGAGGAAGTGGGTTTAATGGAATAACTTTTTGCCCACCACGCAGGAGACTCGCAACCTCGTCCAAGCTGAACGAGCACATCGCCCACATGATCGTAAACCTCATGGCTCTGCGTACCGCCAAACAATAAGGCTTGTTCAAGACTCCGAAGCGCCCCCTCACAATCCCCCCTCTGATACAGCACCCATCCCAGCGTGTCAAGATAAGCGAAATTTTCTGGGTCGTTTTTTAGCGCCACATCAATTAAATTGAGCGCGCGGTCAAGTTCGAGACTATCCAGAGCATTCAGGTAAGCCAAACTGTTCATCAGGGTATCGCTTGTAGGAATTTGCGTAATACCCTCTTCGAGAAGCGCGCGACTCTCTTGGTGCTTACCCAGCTCATCGAGAATGGCAGAACCGTAGACAAAGTATTCTTCTGGCACGACTTCGCTCGGAGACTGAAGCGTTCGCAAGGTGCGCAGCTTATCGAATTCAACACGGGCTGAAGCAAGATCGCCGGCATAGAAAAGGATCTCCAGTCTTTGCAATGAAAACGGAAAGTGAAGCTTCGGAGATCGTGGGTATTCTCCTAACGCCTTGGCAAGTTGTTGCAAATTTAGTTTCTCTATCGAACTTTCAATTGGAAATATAATTTGTAGTGCCACTCGGTAGTGGAGCGGATTTGCTTCAAGAGCCTTCGTTCTGAGCTCCGTAATCAACTTTAAATTTGGCTCTGCCGCTTTTGCGCAAAAATACGCCAAGTCCATGAGAAAATAATATGCTTCTGATGCGTATCCTGGCAAGACCTCAACGGCTGAAATATAGTCCCATATTTTCTCAGACGGCGTTGATGCGCCTAAAAGCATTTCGGAAACTTTTATCACGGCTTTTAGTGGTTCGGGTACCTCTGAAGCAAGGGGAACTTTATCCGCCTTCACAAACTTCTCGATAAGCG
The DNA here is from genome assembly GCA_964618405.1 of uncultured Lentisphaerales bacterium. Taxonomy (GTDB): domain Bacteria; phylum Verrucomicrobiota; class Kiritimatiellia; order RFP12; family UBA3636; genus JBBQIY01. The sequence continues at coordinate 9,301 of CAZUAY010000119.1, read as the reverse complement.
TCTTAAGCGCCGCAAGTGATTTCTCGAAATCTCCTACTTGAGACCATCCGACCACTGCAAGCCTATCAACATCCAACGGAACAAGCTCTGCGGAGGCGAGTTCGGTCGGTGTAAGCGAGGCGAGGGCCTCAACGCTCTCAGCAAAAGCTTCGGCATCCTGGAGATTCGCCGACTGAGCAACAGCAGACAACCAGAACGTGGCGTTGTTGACGGAGCGCCTCGCGAGGATAAGTTGTTCAGAGAGAGCAGCCGATCTCTCATCGAGCGCCTCAAGTGCCTCAACGAGGGCAACGCGTGCCTCTAGGGAATCGGGATCAAGCGTCAATGCCTCGCGGAAAGACGCCACAGCTTCCACCTGATTGCTTGATCCCGTATCTTGACGAAAAAAATAAAGACCTTGAGCGTAGAGCGCCAAGGCCTTGGCCAGCTTATCGTCTGGGTGCGGTATCGCGTAGGTCTCCTGTGTACGAACCAGATCGGCTCGAGCACAGGATAATAGGAGGAAAAGCACCCCAGCACAGATAGTGCATCTTTTGGTGCCCATAAGACTCCACGCCCTACTTATTCTTGTGGCGATTGAGCTTCAGGCGTTTGCTGTGCTTGTGTTTCGACATTTTAACACGGCGTTTCTTCTTAATAGAGCCCACGGTGGGATTCTCCTCTTTGCAGTTAATAAAACAAGAGGCAACGGCCTTCGCCGCACAGCTTTTGGGGCTGCTGCCTTTTTAAATCGGTAATTCGTGGTAATGTACCGTATTGGGTCACTAAAAGTCCAGCAAAAAATTCGCCACAGGATCGGTTAGCGACTGGGAGAGTCAGGGTAGGCTTGGTATTGCGAGGTGTTAATCGTAATCGTAATCGTAATCGCTTGATCCCGTGGGGCGTGTGCCGTAATCGGTTGACCGAGGTTGCTGAATTCGTAATTCGTAATTTCCCATGTGCTGTGGCTGGCCTCGGTGAGGCCGGAATCGTCCGCGATCACCGATCGCCGCTTTGTCATCATCAATGCTGCCCCGTAGCTTATAGGTACCCTTGAGGATTCTTCGACTGCCAGTTCCAAGCATCGCGGCATATTTCATCAACGCCACGTTTGGCCTTCCAACCGAGAAGTTTGAACGCTCGCGTAGCATCGGCGTAAGATGATGCAGCATCACCCGGTCGGCGAGGCGCAATTTTATGGGGCAGTGTCTTGCCGACTGCCTTTTCAAAAGCATGCACGAGTTCAAGCACCGTAAAGCCGTCTCCAGTCCCTAGGTTGATCGGGATGCAGCCTGGAAGCCCAGCAATCGCATTGAGAGCACTGATGTGCCCATCTGCGAGATCGCACACGTGGATGTAATCACGAATGCAGGTGCCATCGCGCGTGGGGTAGTCATTTCCAAAAATGCTCAACTCGCGAAGCCGTCCAACAGCGACCTGGGTAATATAAGGCATGAGGTTGTTAGGGATACCGCCAGGATCCTCCCCCATTAAACCGCTTTCATGAGCTCCAACAGGATTAAAATACCGCAATAAAATAATATGCCAACGCGCATCAGCTGCGGCCATATCGCGAAGCATCTCTTCAAGCCAGAGCTTCGTGCGTCCGTACGGATTGACAGCCGAAAGCGGTGAGTTCTCGTCAAGTGGAACTTTCTCCGGGTTACCATACACGGTGGCCGACGAACTGAACACAAGATTAAACACACCGTGCGCTCGCATCGCTTCAAAAAGGTTCAACGACCCTGTAATGTTATTGTTGAAATACTCCCAAGGCTTGCTGATGGACTCGCCTACCGCTTTAAGCCCGGCAAAATGAATGACGGCATCGTACGACTTCGCATCGAATGCTGCCGTGACAGCAGCCATATCGAGAAGATCTGCCTGAATAAAGGCTGGCCGCGTACCCGTAATGCGTTCGACACGGTTCAGTGATTCTTCCGATGAATTGCAGAGGTTGTCAAACACAGTGACCTGATGGCCCGCTTTGATTGCCTCAACGCACGTATGGCTGCCGATATAGCCAGCTCCGCCTGTTACAAGTATGTTCATTTTTTATTTTCCTGGATAGAGAAACGTCATGAGTTCGGGACCCATCATGAATCCCAGTGCGCCCTTAGGTGCCTCAAACTCGTCATAGACCTGGATGCTGTCCGTATCGATACCCGGACCGCAAATCGCAAGCGGAACTGGAGTGCGGGTATGCTTGCCCAGCACAATCGGCACCGGATGATCCGGCAAGACGACGTAGGTAACGTCTGTCCCGCATTCGCGAATGATGGGGCAGATAATCTTCGAGTCAAAGTCTTCAATGGCCTTGATCTTGAGCTCAAGGTTGCGTGCATGCGACACTTCGTCGATGGCCTCGACGTGCACGTAAACGAAGTCATGATCCTGAATCGCCTGGATCGCAGCCTCCGCTTTGCCTTCGTAATTCGTATCGATATAGCCCGTAGCTCCGAGGACATTGATCACATCCATTCCAAGGCAGAATCCGAGGCCCTTAATCACGTCGACAGCAGAGATTACCGCCGACCGGATCCCATGGCGTTCGGCCATCGTGCGCATCGCGCCCGCGCGGCCTGGGCTCCAGAGCCAAATTGCATTGGCCGGCAACCGCCCCTCGGCCACAGCCCGCAAATTCGCGGGCGCAGAGGGTAGAATTTCTGCTGCTTTTGCCATGAGCGCGAGTAAGGTTTTTAGTGTGAAATCGGCATCCGTTGCGCCCTCGTTGAGCTGTGGTAAGTGCTCAGAAACCAAATTTCCGAAATTATCGTCTGGCTTCTGACAATTGACCTCAGCAGAAAATTCGTTACCCGAAAGAATGAGGATATTTCGATAGCTCACCCCCGGATGAAAACGAATTTTATCGGTCGCGAGGTGCGTATTGAGATAGGCAATGAGCGCTTCGGCCGACTGTTGATCAATATGCCCGCCAGAAAAATCTTCAAGTTTGCCATCCGCACCTACCGTCACGAGATTGCACCGTAAGGCCACATCGGTTTTACTCAGCTTAAGCCCCTGACTCGCGGCCTCAAGAACACCGCGCCCGCAGTACTCCGTCTCAAGATCACAACCAAGAACAGACATATTAGCGACGTCACTCGAGGTCGGGAATTTGGCTGGAAGCGTCAAGAGCGTGCCCGAACGTCCATTACGGGCAATAAAGTCCATGCCGGGCGTTTTCGCCGCCTGAAGCGGTGTTTTGCCACCGAGCTCAGCAAGCGGCTCGTCGGCCATGCCGTCGGGAAGAAAGATAATCGTTTTTCTAGGTGCACTCATTGCAGTGAGATTTTATCAAAGGACGGCATCGATGTCAAAGCGTTGAACCACCCTTATAAAGCATGCTCGTGATGTAGTCGATCGTAAAGCGTACGCCCCAGTTACCCAGGTCGCCTTGCCAAATGGAGGAATGCGGCTCGATGCTGAGCATGCCCTCGTATTTCGCAGCATAGAGGCATCCGAGTTGTGCGCGCCAGTTGATCATATCAAGCCCAGCAGGAGGATCATCGACACGCTTGCCGTTCACGTTAAGCGTGCCCTTGATGTGTACGTGGTAGATGCGATTGCCCCATTCGACAATTTCACCGAGATAATCTCCACTACCGCTGTTGATGGTATGGGAGGAATCGTACTTGATACCAAGATCAGGTAACTTTCCGTGGATCAACTTCCACACATCAGGTGTTCTAACGAAATTATTCCAGTGGCAGTTATAGGTGGCGATGCGCACGTTGCGCGATTTTCCATACTCTACCAAACCTCCGAAATAGTCTACCGCTGCATTACAGTTATCGAGAAAAGACAACGACTCGACGTAATTAATGCCTGTGTTAAAAACTGGGCAACCGACCTCGGCGCAGATGTCGATCATCATGCGATTGTTACGGAGCTCATCCTCGAGAACAGCCCCATTATCCTTCGCGAGCTTGTCAGTGCCCCATCGCCCCACCGAGCCAACCTTGACTCCCGTATTGGCACTCCACTTACGGATATCGTTAGTGATCGCTAAAAGCTCAGATGGCTCGTTGCCGATGTCGTAGCAAAACTCAATCGCTTTTAATCCGAGACCGGCTACGTTATTAAAACCCGTTTCACTCCAGTTCTCAATCATTCCCAATGTCATCATGGTAAAATCTCCCTCATCGTTCTTCAATCCTGTAACTCGATAAAGAGCAGTATACATCAAACTACCGATTTTCGACAAGCTCGGCGTATAGAGTTGCCAGTTCTGACGCGATCCTGACACCTTTTTGTCGCCACATTCAGGGCCAATTGCAAGGGCAGCAAAATAAAAAAGGCTATATAAGTTTGACAGCCAGCCGATTTTTTGTAAGTATAGATTGCTTCTGCAGTAGATAACTTTTCGCTGCTGAACTACATTTACCACTGTTTTGCGCAGATGATGCTGCTCTGTTTGAGTCTATGTTCTCTGTCACGGTGATCACGTCCAACCCAAAAGGAAATATCATGGAAACACCTGTATTCCAGAGAACGTCTGTTTTTATTGCTTCTGCCATTATTCTTGGCATCACCACAACCGCGTCAGCCCTCGATTTCGGCCCATTGAAAGTCGGTGGCGCCATGCGTGCCAACTACACGCAAGGCGACTACACGAAGGATGACAGCGGAGCCCCCCAACGCGGTGGCAACGGCGGCAACTTCGGTTTGGACGTCTTTCGCCTCAATCTAGACTTCGCACACGAGGGGTGGATCGGTAAAGCGGAGTATCGCTGGTACGATGGCTATAACTTTCTCCACACGGGTTGGTTTGGCTACGAATCCGATTCCTTCGGGCACCTCGAAATCGGTCTCACGCGTACCCCCTTCGGCGTCGGCGCTTACGGCCCCGCGAATAGTTACTTCTTCGATCAGCATTATTACGTCGGCCTTGCAGATGCCATGAAGCTCGGTGCCACGTACACCCGCTCGTTCGATCGGCTCACCGTTGACCTTGGCTACTACCCAATCGATATGATCAACGGCAAAGGTGCTTCTGACGAAAGTGCGCGCTACACCTTCGCGGTTGTCGACGAGGATGTCGGCGGCATTCCAGGCTCCTATGAGCAGCGCCACCAATTCAACATCCGCGCCAACTATGCCATCGAAGAGATCGGCACGACGGTCGGCGCCTCTGCCATGTGGTCGAAGCTGGATGCGCAGGATGATCGCGCTGAAAATTCAGACGCATACGCCGCCAGCCTGCATTCCTTGAGCCAATGGGGTCCCTTTGGCTTGAAGCTACAACTCACGCATTACGATTACGATGTGGACTATAATCCCGGTGCCGACGGCATCCGCCCTCCTAACGATCTGATCAACATGGGTGCTTATGATTTTGCCTGGCCCGTCGCCAGCAGCGGAACCATCCCATCGATCGCGGTCTCGTACACCCTCAAGCCGGAACTCAACTGGATCGACTCCATCACGTTCTACAATGACTACAGCATTATCGTTAAACGTGGCGACCTAGACGGTGTTGACTTCAACAACAGTGCCTTGAACGTAACGGGGATGGCTATTGCGTACGGAAACTGGTACATCTACATCGACTATGCGATTTCGAGTGGAAATACCTTTGTTGGGAACGAAGGCGATGTCTATGGTGACACCTATGCGGAATCCTCTGTTGGCGACTTCGGTGCCAACCGCAACAACCACTGGAACAGTCGATTCAACATCAACTTCGGCTACTACTTTTAAAGGCACACGTCCCATTATGGAAGATTCCCCACTCCCCGATACGCCAGAAGAACCGATGGCAATTGAAACCCGCGGACTTTATAAAATTTTCGGCCCGCATCCCAAGGATGCGAGGCGGATGGTTGATAGAGGCGTCTCGCGCAGCGAAATCCTCGCAAAGAAGCGAAGCACGCCTGCCGTCGTGAATGCCAATTTCGCGATCAAAAAGGGCGAAACGTTTGTCATCATGGGACTCTCCGGAAGCGGAAAGTCTACCTTGGTACGTCTACTCAACCGCCTCATCGAACCCACGTTCGGTGAGGTGCTGATCGACGGACAAAACATCACGGACCTTAACCGCTCGGAATTACGTGAGCTCCGCCGTCTGAAATTCGGCATGGTCTTCCAGCAGTTCGCGCTCCTGCCCCACCGCAACGTTGTTGAAAACGTAGAGTTCGGGCTGGAAATCAGAGGTGCTTCTAAAACAAAACGCCGCGAAAAGGCGATCGAATTCATTCGTGTCGTCGGACTGGAAGGCCACGAAAACAGCGCGATTCAAGCACTCAGCGGCGGCATGCAGCAGCGTGTCGGTCTCGCCCGAGCGCTCGCGACCGATCCGGAAATCCTCTTCATGGACGAAGCCTTCAGCGCACTCGATCCGCTCATCCGCACGCAGATGCAGGATGAGCTGATCGACTTACAATCGCAGCTTAAAAAAACAATCGTCTTCATCACCCATGACTTGGATGAGGCGCTGAAACTCGGTGACCGGATTGCCATCATGAAGGACGGCGTGATCGAACAAATCGGCGCACCCGAAACCATCCTCAACGAACCCGCAAGCGACTACGTCCGCTCGTTCGTCCGCAACGTCGACCGTAGCAAGGTGCTCACGGCTGAAAGTGTCATGAGAAAAACGCCTGCTGTTGCCACACATAAGGACGGCCCGCATCAAGCCGTTCGACTGATGCGCCAGCACGACTTCTCGTCACTTTTTGTCGTCGATAAGGACCGACACTATGTCGGCCTCGTCACAATCGACGCCGCACTCGGCGAAATTAAACGTGGAGCCAAAACACTCGACGACATTCTAGTTCGTGACTTACCAACCGTCACAAAGACAACGCTATTGCGCGACATGATTCCGTTCGCCTGCGAACGGAGACTACCCATCCCCGTGCTAAAAGATAACGGTGGGCTTGCCGGGATTGTAACGCGCGCAGCATTGCTGTCTGGACTTTCATCAGAATCGGAGGTGTCAGAATGACCTTTCATATCGGACCTTATTTCGAGACCCTGATCAATTGGATGAAGGACCATTTTGCGTCGTTCTTCGACGGCATGGCGGCCGTCCTCGAATCGTCAATCGGTCTTTTCGAACACCTCCTCAAATCCACACCGCCGGTTGTTATGATCATTGTAATGGCCGCCCTCGCTTGGTGGGCCTGTGGTCTAAAAAAATGGGGGTTGATGGTCTTCACGATCCTCGGCATGACGCTGGTCTGGCTCATGGAGCTGTGGGGCGCTACAATGCAGACGCTCGCGCTCGTCCTTTCCTCCACACTCCTTGCGCTCCTCATCGGTGTTCCCCTCGGGATCGCATGCGGACGTAGTAAACGTGCGGAGGAAATCCTTCGGCCGACTCTGGACTTCATGCAGACGATGCCTGCATTCGTGTACCTCATCCCTGCCGTGATCTTCTTCTCGCTTGGCAAGGTTCCAGGTGCCGTGGCCACGGTCATCTTCGCCATGCCGCCGTGCGTGCGATTGACCACGCTCGGGCTACGACAGGTGCCGAAAGAAATGCTGGAAGCCACGAATTCGTTTGGCGCAACCGCCAGCCAGCTCCTGTTTAAAGTCCAACTCCCCATGGCACTCCCGAGCATTCTCGCGGGCGTCAACCAGACCATCATGCTCGCACTCTCCATGGTGGTCATTGCCGCCATGATCGGTGCAGGCGGACTCGGCGACGTCGTGCTGCGCGGCATCACCCAAATGCGAATCGGCCAAGGCTTCGAAGGCGGACTCGCCATCGTCGTCCTCGCCATGTACCTCGACCGCGTCACTCACGCGCTGGGCTCACGCAGCTCCCGACGTAAACCGGAGTGACATACTAAAACAACCAACCCATCACACGAAACAAAGGAAATACAACATGAAACGAACTTCATTTAAAAAATTAGCACCCCTGATCGCTACTATCCCAGCAGCACTGCTCCTCCTCGCCGGATGCGGCAAGCAAGCAGCGACCTCTGACACAGACAACACCGCAGCCAGCAAAGGCAAGATCCGCCTTGCTTACGTCAACTGGTCTGAAGGCGTCGCCGTAACCCACCTGTTCGCATCGCTTCTCGATGACATGGGCTACGAGGTCGAGACCACGATGGCCGATGTCGCTCCCATCTACGTCTCGGTTGCCGAAGGCAAACAGGACGTCATGGTTGAGACCTGGTTACCCACAACACATAAAGACTACGCGGCGAAATACGGTTCGCGCCTCGAAACGGTTTCCACCTGGTTCGAAGGAGCGAAAATTGGACTCGTGGTTCCTGACTATGTTGAGATCAACAGCATTGACGAACTGAATGGTACCAAAGATAAGTTCAAGGGCAAGATCATCGGCGTCGATGCCGGTGCCGGCATCATGGGCAGCACGGATCAAGCGATCAAAGATTACGCGCTAAACTTCGAGCTCATTTCCTCGAGCGGTCCCGCCATGACGGCGGCACTAAAGTCGGCGATCGACAAAAAGGAATGGATCGTCATTACCGGTTGGGCACCGCATTGGATGTTCGCCCGCTACGAACTCAAGTTCTTGGAAGATTCCAAAGGCGTCTACGGCGGTGCTGAACGCATCGAAGCGGCCTCACGCATTGGTTTCGCCAAAGACTTCCCCGAAGCGGCTGAAGTCCTCGGACGCATCAAGTTCACGACGGCCGAGATCGGCTCGCTCATGGCCAAGATGGAAGATGCCAACGGCAAAGACAAGGAAGCTATTCGTGACTGGATTGCCGAGAACCAAGCACTCGTCGACGGATGGCTAAACAAATAATCAAACCCCGACTCCCATGTAATCTTGAATCCATTTGTAAGATTACATAAACTGGCCCGAAAAACACCCTGGGGAAAAGCTCCATGTAATCTTGAATTCATTTGCAAGATTACATAAACTGCTGCGAAATGAACCCTAGAAACTTTATTGTAATCTTGAATTTAATCTCAAGATTACAATAAAGTTTTCTTTTCTTTCAGGCCAGAGATGATTTCAGGCTATCCCGCATGCTTTGCGTGCTTTGTGGCAGAGTCTTTACTCTGCCACGGATACAAAACGTCCATAATCTTGCAATTATTTACGAGATTAAAATAAAAAGATTAAAGCAGGAACATGCTTTCAGGAGCCTTTGTCATATTCATGATAAAGGCCGCTCGATTCAGAAAAGCATGGGTTGAGGAGATGCGAAAAAGGATGATTTTATCCTAACGCTTCCAACTGTCTATTCCTGAACATCTTTTCTGTCAATATTGTAGTAATCGGTCAGTGACGGAGGGTGCCCCGTTGACTACCCGATTACAGTCGCGAGTGGTGAGTTGCGAGCTGGGAAAACTTTGTCGTTAGCTTTGTCGCTACCTTTGTCGAATA
>CAZUAY010000118.1:9889-11887 GCA_964618405.1 uncultured Lentisphaerales bacterium | reverse complement strand
CGTTTGTATGGGCCTTACGGAAACAGGCTGGTGGGGAACCCGTGATCTTACGGAACACGCGGCTCATGTAGGCGCGGTTGGGGAATCCGCTTTGTTCCGCAATCTCTTCGATGGTGAAGGAGGTGTTAACGAGCAAGTCGGCGACCTGACGGACACGGATCTGGATCAGGAACGAGACAGGCGTGACACCTTGATAGTTTTTGAAAGCCCGAATGAAGGTGGCGTGGCTCATTCCCGCCGCCTGAGCGGTTTTGCGAATCGAGATCGCCGATGCGTAGTGGGATTCTATATAACGGGAGGCTTGCTCCATTTTGGGCGCGGTGCCGGACTGCCACTTGAGATCAGAACGGCTCAGGACGATGCTCAACAGTGCTAAGCTCAGATGAAAAGTCCGGGTCTTGTCGGAGCAGTCGCCGTGGGTGCTATAGAGGTCGGTAATTTTGTGAATGAGATCCAATTCGTACTGCTCGGGTTTCAGCAGAATGGGAACAGGTTGGCGGATATCGATACGCCGAACGGGCGTGAAAGCCATCCAAAAATGCGGTACCGGCGTTGTACCCACGGAATCGAAGAGCTGGTGACCCGGAATCAGCATGATGTGTTCTGGTGTGAGGTCAAAGGAAGTCTCATTGAAAACCACCCGATGCCCCTTTTCGAAGTTATAATAAAACCGCCAGAACGGGCTAAGCACCTGTAGGAAACGCCACCCGTTATTACGCGCCAGAAAGCCTGTCTCATGGAGGGTGAAGCCTGATCGATCCGGCATGATGCTCAAAGGGAAAAATGCCGTGCCAACTCCTGAAAATGGCGATGTACAAGTTCCCTCATTTTTTTGCTGAATGTTAAAAATGGACATAAAACAGACGATAACGGATATAGACTTCTTTTGTCAAGAAGACTATTATAAATGGCCAGTTAAGGACTCGCATAAAGAAAGCAGTTTTTGAGCTATCGATATATTTCGTTGGCGGCTACGAATGGCATAACAATCCAGAAAAGGGAGAGTAAAGCGATGCAAATAATAGCAAGGTGGCATGGAATCGTACTGTGCGGGATGATTCTCCTGTCAGCGATCCAGAGCAGAGCGGCAAACTATTTCTACGACCCGGGCCGCAGCTCCGGCGCAAGTTGGCATGGAGCCAACGCCTGGTCGGCGAGCGGCTTCGACGGGCCATTCGATCAGACTTGGGTGGACGGCAATACCGCCAACTTTAAGTTCAGCGTCACCAAACTGGTCAGCCTTATGGGGCAGAACGTGACGGTAGCTGGGATCGTGAATTCGAGCGCTGCCAGCAGCGTGGCGATCACGTCAACAACTGGAGCGGATCTTACGTTTCTAGACAACGCGCCCATACAAGGCAACACCTTGCAGTTCGGCTGGACGGGCAGCGATAAGGTGACGTTGCGAGGACCCCTTACGGCCTCCTGTGCGTTAACGCTTCGCGAGATGATCGAAATAGTCGGAATGGTCACCCTAACTGAGGGCACGTGCAATGCATACCCCCAGGCAATGGGCTCAAACACAGTTTTCCGGCTGGCTGGTGGGAACCTGAACCTCGCGAATACAGACACCTACGTGACGCAATCACCGATCCAGATCGATAGCGGCAACCTTGTCATCGGTTACTACAACGCGACACCGATCGATGCGACAATTTCGAGCCTCTCCGGATCCGGCGGCACGGTGGCGGCAAGGCCAGTCAACGCAGCTGCAGACGGTGTGATCGAACGGTTGACCGTAGACCAAAATACGAACACGACCTATTCCGGAACCATCAAAGGGGTCGAATGGTACCTAGGCTACAGCTATCTGCTCCTCACGAAGCGCGGCACCGGCGAATTGGCACTGGCTGGAACGGTGAACTTGCGTCAGGGAACGGTGATCGAGGGCGGACGACTCGCGCTTAACGGCGGATCAACAAAACAATTTCACAATTTGACCGGCGGCGCGGGTAGCGACGCAATCCGAGTGGCGTCCGGCGGACAACTGGGCGGAAC
>CAZUAY010000118.1:0-9789 GCA_964618405.1 uncultured Lentisphaerales bacterium | reverse complement strand
CTCGGCGCTGGCGTGCTGGGCATCAACGATCTCGTTGTGAATGCGCTTCCCGGCTTAGCTCTCGGAACCTACATTCTCATCGACAGCCCCGTGATCTCGGGATCGCTGGGTTCGGAAGTCACGGGGCCGATCTCGCCCGATTTCTTCGGAACGTTGCGAGTTGTCGGTAATACGCTGGTACTTGATGTCATTGGTCAGCCGGGCACACTGGTTCAGATCCGCTAAGGAACGTCATGAACGAATCCTTACGACGAAGGGCTCATGCCATTGAAGCGTGGGCGGAAGACCGTTTTATCGATCCGAACGGCATTGTGTATTCGCAGCTTGACCGCGCAACGGGTCAGCCGCTGACACCTGCCTTTTTTTCGCCAGACGATGACGTCCATCCGGCTGGGCGCGATGACCCAGTCGGCATGTATAGCTACGAGAACTGCGGTATGACAACCGGTGCCTATCTGCAGGCCCTGGTCTGCCGCTATGAGACGGAAGGCGATCCGGCGGCTCTTGTTCGTGCGCGTCGCTGCGTTGACGCACTGCGACACATTTATGACGAGGGATGTCAACTCGAGGAAGGGTTCTTCCCGAAGCTCTACGGCGGACGTTTTACGAAACAAACCAGCACCGATCAGGTCTTATATGCCGTACTGGCACTCGATCGATATTGCGAGGTAGCGGACGAGGCGGAGCGCCGTGACCTCAGCCGCATGATTGGCCGCATGATCGGATTCTGGGTTCAGCGCGGCTACCGGTACGGCTACTATCATATCCCGGACATGCTCTGGCCACTGGCGCGGTTTCCGAGCCTACTGCTGTTGGCATACCGGCATACGGGTGAGGAACAATTCCGGTCCGAGTACGAACGCCTGCTGGCTGAGGGAGTCAACCGCTACCCGGGCGAATCGCGCCTGCGACGCAAGCGCAGCGGTGAATCCCCTCCGTCCGAATTCGAAAAAAAACAAAAAGCCTGGGTGCTCGGTAGCGTTGCGGATGCCGCCACGATGGATATCATGGAACTGGACTATCTGCTACGTTGGGATCCGAACAACACCTGGGCGCCGACTTGGCGTCAGTCACTGCTCGAGATGTGGCGCGAAGGCGAATTGGCCGTGGCCCCCGATGGCCGACTCTACGCGCAATGTCTGGTGGACATGGAGACTGGGCAATCACGACCGTTGCCGCTCGGGACGCAAGGCGCTGGAAGCTGCGCCCACCGGAGCTATCTGGACGGAGCCAAGTCCGGCTGGAGTAGCATGATCGCACGCGCGGCGGTGCAGGCTGCGCCGCACCTAGACGATCCGGCGTCCGCCTTGGCCACCGCACGGCGCATTCTTGAAGCATTGGACATCCCAGACCTGAGCTATCTAGACGAGCCTGAGCGTTTTCAGCCCCAACACCAATTCCAAACTCGATTTCTCAGCGGCGACGCAATGGCCAACTGGCTGTGGGCGTATTGGCTCGCAACCCGGCTCTCTTCCGCCGCAGGTGCGCAGCCCAGTTCAATCGCGTTTTGACCCCACCACGAAAAAGGGACTGCTCAACATGAAGAAAGGACCACCAAACATGATGACCTGGAAACGAAATTTACTCTTGCTGACTGCATGGATCGCTCCGATCTTGAGTGTAGCACGGCCTCTGCTTTCTACGTATGTTATCTACCATGATAGCAATTCCCCCCCCTCGGTAGCACGAGCCGCGACCGAGCTGCAGAAGCATCTCGAAAAGGCCACTGGGGCACTACTGGAGATCGTATCAGAGCCACGGACCCCGATGCTCGCCCTCGGCGAAAGTGCCACGGCCAGCGCGGCAGGGTTCCGTGCGGAAAATCTGCCTTGGGAGGCGTCCCGGATCGCTACTCGCGGAGACGACGTGTTCATTGTGGGCCGAGACCTTCCCGATGATGGAAATACGCCTCTTGGCGGACGCAGTTTCGGCACTCTGTTCGGTGCGTTCGCATTTCTTGAAGAGGTCGCCGGCGTACGCTGGCTGATGCCAGGCGAACACGGAACGCACGTGCCGCTACGTCCTGACCTACGCATATCCGATCTCGACCGAATCGAAAAACCTGGGTTTGCAACCCGCGAGCTTTCCGGGATCTGTTCGATCGGAACCGACTGGTACCTTTATCAGCGCTTCGACATGAATCTGCCGTTCGACGAGCGGCGTCCGATTCGAAATCCGTTCCCGAAAGAAGGGCGCAGCAGCATGGGAGGGAGCTTGGAGTTCAGCGGGAACCATGCTTGGGGTGTTTTATTTCCAGCCCCGGGCGGCCCCCGTTCTGAGTATCTAGAAGACCGCGAAGCCACCTACAGACGCAATCCAGAGCTTTTCGAACTGAGTTCGGATGGTCGTCGCGTGCAGCCGATCGCTAACTTTTCGCTCTGCCTATCGCATCCAGAAGTCGACGCCGAGGTCGCGCGTCGAGTCGGCCTCATCTTTGATCACGAGGGTGCCCGCAACCTCTCGATTTTTCCCAACGATGCCACGCCACGCTGCGCCTGTGAACCCTGCCGTTCCCGGCTGATCGTTCCCGACCGGCGCTATTATGTCGGCGATAGGTCAGAATCCGAATGGTCAGCCGTGGTCTTCGATCACTTTCGGGCGGTAGCCGAGCGCATCGCAAAGACCCATCCCGGTAGAACCGTTTCCGGCGGGTGCTACTACAAGCATGAAGTTCCCTACGAAGGCCTGAAGCCGATGCCGGATAATTTTTACGCTTACATGGCACCGGTGCGCATTGCCTACGGGCCGTTGCGGCTGGCTCCGGCGTACAACGAAACCTGGCACCGTCTGCTCGAGGCCTGGCATCCAATTGTTCCAAACATGGTTTATTACGGCGTTGATTTCTGGATGCGGGATTCCACCGGGGCTCCGAACCTGCCCTGCATGGAAATGATGCGGGACACGTTTGCAACGCTACGGCGGCTGGATTATCGGGGTGCTTATTTCTATGGCAACTACGGGTACGGAAAATCTTCGCTTGTCAATTATATGCTCGCCAAACTGCTGTGGAACCCGGAACGGGATCCGGAGGAAGTCTTCGATGAATTCTGCGACGCTGCTTACGGACCTGGCTCACGGCAAATCAAGGCTTTATATACAATCCTAGACAGTCATTTGGCGAAATTCGTCCAACTGCATATCGACGATCCTATCGGCTACAACATGTACCCCGAACTATTACGGGATGTCTACGGAGTCGAGTGGCGCACTCAGGAGGCTCTGTATCTTGACGCGCTGGCAGTCACAACGGAGGAAGGCGCCCGTTGGCGTTTGGAACGGTTGGGTGATAACCTTAAGTTGCTGTACTACCACTTGACACGTCTCGGACTCGTGGAGACCGACACGTCCTCGCCACTCTACCTAAGCGATGAAGCGAGTCTCGTGTTAAACGAGCCGGCTTTGCGCAATGCGCCTTGGATCTTGCCACCAATGGCTCTGTCTCCGTACGTGCGTGAGTGTCTCGTACCCGTGAAGGTAGACGCACCGCTACCGCCGCTTGTGGGAACACTGCCACCAACCCCCTTCCTCCTACAATACCATCAGGATGTCCTGATTGTTCCGCAGAAAGATGGGTGGGTAACCGCACGTCTGAGCTTCGAAACGTCCGTCAATCCAAAAACAGGCCAACCCTGGCTGCCCGACATTCCGTATTACGTGGTGTACGATCTGGAGCGAACGGATGCTTCTCTGGCGATGGGAATCGCCGGAGAAGGCGGATCGACGATCCGCTTTCAGGCCGAACGGGGACATCGGTACCTGTTAGTGCTCGCGCCGACGGGTCGTTATTATAGCGGTACACGCTACGGCTTCGAAGCGGATGCCCCGTGGGCGTTCGGCGACAAGATCGACCCGAAGGGTCTGCGATTCAACCGCGTCGAAACGCCCTTGTATTTCTTCGTTCCTGAAGACACGAAAACCTTCGACCTTTTCTTTTCTGGTTCAGCCCAGGCCGAGGTGCTGGATCCGACCGGTCAGGTTGCAGGCCGTGTCGAATGCAAGGATTATCAAGCACTGTCCCTTTCTGCGGCGAGTCAGCCTGCGGGATTCTGGACGGTGCGGTTTCTCAAACCTGCGTCGGTCTGCATACGTCAAGACCCCGCCTTAAGCGGTTACTTCACGGTGGATCCCTCCGTGCCGCTCGCCATCCGTAAACCTGAAAAAAAATAAACCCCCATGATTATGACACAACTACGCTCCGTCTTCTTTCTCTCCATCGGCTTGATGGGCCTCTTTGCACTCCAACCCTTTGCGATGGAACTGGCGCGCGATGGCCAGTCCCAGTACGCCGTCGCGGTGGCCGTCAGGGCGAACGCGGCAGAACGCTTTGCGGCCGAGGAACTGACGAATTTTCTCTACCAGATCACCGGGGCGGTGTTTCCGGTTGTCGAAGAAACAGGCCTGCCAACCGGGACTCCGGCACTTTATGTCGGACCGACAGAGTTTACCGCCGGACAAGGTGTCCGAACGGAAGATCTAGGTCCGGAGACCTGGGTGTTGCGCACGGTCGGAGACAACCTGATACTGACCGGCGGACGGCCGCGCGGCACACTCTATGCGGTATATGAACTGCTCGACACCTACGGCGGATGCCGTTGGATCACACACGACCTGGAGATCGTGCCCAAAAATTCGGTGTTCACGCTGCCGGAACTCAACAAACAAGGGGAACCGGCCTTTGCCTGGCGCGAAACCACGCTTTACCCGCGTCATGATGGCGGACCGGATTCTGGCAGCCAAGAAGCGTACGCGAAGTTTCTTGTTCGCAACCGTTACAATGGTGGTGCTCATTGGCTTAATGAGCCTCGTTTCGGATTTGCGGTCCGCTTCGGAAATCCCAGTTCAGGCCACACCTTTTTCCCTTATCAACAGAACTGGAAGGATGTCAAACCTGAGTATTTTGCGATGCTGGAAGACGGTACCCGGGCACCGCGTCCGATCAATGCCTTAGGGTACGACTTTTGCCTGACCAATCCGGAATTGCGCGACCGCATGTACGCGCAGTTGCTGACCTTCATCGCCGAAGATCGCGCCGAATCGGCGAAAAAAGGACTGCCGCCTCCGACACACTACGCGCTTTCCCAGAACGATACGTCCTCTCGCTATTGCCGCTGTCCGCTGTGCATGGCAATCGCCGAACGCGAAGGATCCTACAGTGGTGTGATGATCGATTTCGTTAACGAGCTGGCGGATCGGATTGCCAATACACATCCAGAGATCATGCTAGTAACCGATGCCTATCAGTTTACTAAACGGCCGCCGAAGTCCTTACGACCGCGAGCCAATGTCATCGTCCGTCTGCCGTTGCTAGATCGCGAATACGGAGCGGCCGAACTGGCCGACGTGCTGCGACCGATCACCGCCCCGACCAATCTTGAGGCTCGGCAAATTACCGAAGGCTGGATGAAAATCATGTCCGGCGCACAGTTCTGGGCCTGGGACTACGCCCAGTTCCGCCTTCCCTTCCGTCATCCTTATGACGCAACTGCCAAGATCATGCAGAATCTGGACTATTGGCATGCTCTTGGGATCCGACGTGCGTTCATCGAACAGGCTGGGGTTGACCTCTCCTTTCGCCCGATGCGCGATTGGGTGTTTTTTCGCAAGTCGCTTAATCCCAAGTTGGACAACGATCAATTGGCCTCGGAATTCATGTCGGGGTATTTCGGTCCGGCCGCTGCACCGATGCGGCGGTATTACGATCGCTTAGCGGCCGAGACAGTCGCAGGCGATAAGCCCTACATCAACACGCCGCCGGCAGTGAACCCCTATCTGACACCGGAATTCTTTACGCAAGTCAACACCTGGCTCGACGAGGCCGAAGCACTGGCCCAGCACTCGGACAACCGGCGTTACCTGCGCAATGTGCAATACGAACGGGTGCCGGTGGATTCGGCGATGCTGCACCTCTGGCACCGTTATGCGACCGATCCCACTTGGACAGACAAGAAGGAAGAGGTGCTTCAACGGTACGAAAAGAACAAGCGCCTGTTGATCGCCAGTTGGGCGACCAGCGTCGATGTCTGGGTTAATTCCGGACAAAATGCCATCGAGAGCGAGTTGATCATGTTGCGCCAGGAACCGCCGGCGCAGTTTGTCGGACGCAATGCTGCAACACGTCTACTGGGAATCCCGTTGCCGGGCATGTCCCGTGCGACCCGGGTCGAAGACTCCGCTGCCGCTGGCGAGCACGCCGTCGCCTTGGGTCAGGGGCGGCCCGATGAGCAGAAGCTTCCGTTGCTGGTCCGCATTCATGACGAGCAAGCGCAAGAAAACTGGGGCACCTTCACGCTCGACACCGCCCCTCAGGATGAAGCCTATCACTGGTACCATGTTGGTACTGCGCCATTGAATGGCCACTGCATCCTTTGGTTTAATGTCTACCTGGTGATGCCTTTAAGTTGGGCAGCCGTGCCGCCGCCGAGCAATGAGAAAGAGGTGTGGGTGTCGCTGAAATTTACCGGTCCCGCCTATGTCAAGAGTTCCACCCAACCAAACCAGATCTTGATTGACCAAGTTGTGGCCGTGCCACCGGTGCGGTAGGTTCGATGAAAGAAAAGTGTCAGATGCAAGAATACACGTTGGAAGATCTCAATCTGCATGTACGGAAAATGCGGGCACTGTACGCGCGGCAACTACAGGACGATATCCTTGTCGAAATCAACAACCCTCCTCCGCCCGGACTGCCCTCGCCTAACCGCTTCTACCCGGACACGAAGAGGATGTTCGCCGCAGAGATGGGACGGCATCAAGTCCGCAAACAATTCAAGGACGACTTCTTTCCCAGCGTCTCTCCCGGAAATGTCGGCATGTTGCTACCAGCCTTTCTCGGCGCAAACCCGGTCTTCAGCCCTGAAACAGGCCAACTCTGGGTTGAACCTATCTCGGATTTGTACGACCGGTTGGATAAGATCGAATTCGACAGCCGGAACCGCTGGCTGCGCGAGACGCTGGAACGCTGCGATACCTACCGGGCGCACCTGCCGGAAGACTGTCTACTGGTCTGTACGACTCAAGGCCCCGACGATGTAGTCAAGGGACTGAGGGGAACGGACTTGTTCTTCGATTTCATTGACAGACCGCAGGACGTGCAGGCACTGTTCGCGCGCGTGGCGGACTTCCTTGTGGAATTCAGGCGGCAGATGCTAGGAAGGGTCACCAAGGTGGAGGACGGGCATATCAACTGGCAGGGGTTCTGGGTACCCAATACTTGTTTTTCAATGACCGTGGATGAGGCCACGAACTATTCCCCCGAGATGTTTGACGCATTCACGGCTCCGGCGATCACGCGGATCGTGCAGGCTGTCGGCGGCGCGTTCGATATCCACTTGGAGGGCTCAGCATTTCACGTGCTGGATTCGGTAGCGAACCTCCCGGGTCTGCAGCTCCTCGAATACACCAATAACCCGAAATGGCCTCGGGGCATCGATATGCTGGATCGCTTGCGCTCCAGACTGGGCGACCTCCCGCTCAAACTGTTGCTGACCAAGCAGGAGTTTCTGGAAGGCATGCGGCAGCGCATCCTGCCCGGCAATTGCATCTATGCCGTGGGCTATGACGTGGAGCATTTGACGGATACCATCGCAAGCCCGGAGGAAGCGCGAGAAATTATGCGCGAAGTCAGGGCCTATCGTCCTCCTCCTCGTCTTCGTCTTTGATTTCACCCACAACTCCATTTGAACTTTCCAGGCGGTCTAGGCGAACTTTCCAGGCGGTCCAGGCGAACTTTCCATTTGAACTTTCTTGCAAATTTCTAGAATATATGTAATGATTTTGGAATCGATAACCCCATTTTTTTTAAATTCTAACACGTACTGAAATATGGCTACAATACGAACGCTCCTCCTTGACGCCGCCGCACAACGCCCCACCGGACTCGCCCTGCGGTGGAAAAGGAACGGCAGTTGGAATACGTGGACTTTTTCCGATTATCACAAGAAAGCACGAGCCGTCTCTGAAGCGGTTGGTAAGCTAGGTATTAAACCGGGGCATCGCGTAGCCTTGATGATGGAGAATCGTCCCGAATGGATCGTGACCTATCTTGGGCTCGCTTGCTGTGGTATCGAAGTTGTGCCCATCGATGCCAAACTTCAAGAACGCGAAGTTTCTCACGTTTTACGCGATTCGGAGTCCTGCGCCATTTTTGCAGGCGGTAAGCTACGGCCGCTCATTCACGAAATTGAATCCGGCCTCTCTAATCTGAAGCATGTCATCCTGCTCGATAGCGTGATTACGGAAACAAATCGGGAAAAAGGTATTACGCATCACGACTTCGAACAGCTGATGGAATCCGTAGCTGTCGACGCGGAAAAGCCGGATTCTTTTTTTGATCGGCATGTGCCAGTAGAATCAGACATCGCCTCCATTATTTACACATCAGGTACAACCGGTCGACCCAAAGGAGCCATGCTAACGCACCGCAACTTCACGGCTCAGCTCGAGGGTGCTTTGCAGTTTTTTACGGTCAACACGAGCGATAACTTTCTCATGGTGCTCCCACTCCACCATGCTTTTGCCTTCACGGCAAATTTCCTGATTCCACTGGGCGTCATGTGTGAGTCGAGCATGGTGGAGAACTTAAAGACCATTTCAGAGAACATGCTCGAAGTCTCGCCCACGGTCCTGCTTGCCGTCCCGCTTCTCGCTGAAAAAATGCTCAACGCTATCATGATCAAAATTCGGAAAAATCCGATGGCCAAATTTTTGTTGTCGATTGGGCTCGGTCGAATCGTGGGTAAAAAAATTCTTGCCGGTCTCGGCGGCAAGCTTCGAGTCATTGTCTGCGGTGGCGCAGCGTCCGATCCTGAGATGCTCAAAGCCTTCACGCGGTTCGGCATCACAACGCTGGAAGGATATGGACTCACCGAGACTGCACCGATTGTAGCGCTGTCGCCCGAAAATGATATCCGCTTCGGAACTGTCGGCAAAGCCCTTCCGAACTGTGAGGTTCGTATTAGCGGCTCCAACCAAGAGGGCATTGGCGAAATCCAAGTTCGTGGCCCGATCGTCATGCGAGGCTATTTCAGAAACGAAGCGGCGACAGCCGAAGTATTCGAAGGAGACTGGTTCTGCACGGGAGACCTCGGCAAGATGGATGCCGATGGGTATGTTACGATCACGGGTAGAAAGAAGAGCCTCATCGTCAACCGCGAAGGCAAAAACATTTATCCAGAAGAGGTGGAGATGGTCATCAACTCCAGTCCTTACATTTTTGAGTCCATCGTGATGGGCTATCAAACCCAAAGCGAAAGGGGCGAACGGGTTGGTGCCATCGTCGTTCCTGACATTGATCGTATTGAAGAGGACTACAAGAACAAGGGGCAGACGATGACCGATGACCAAATCATTGAGCTGAGCAAGAACGAAGTCCGCCGTGTCCTCAAAGAACTTTCAGAGTACAAGCGTCCGCGTCGCATTCAAGTCCGATTCGAACAACTCGAAAAGACGACAACCCAGAAGATCAAGCGCTATCTTTATAGCCTTTCCGACGGCGGAGAATCATGACCGACATGTCGGCAAGGATGCACCCCGTTGACAGCCCGATTCCACCTCCTTCCGCCTCCTTTCGATCCCGATGCCGATACCGACCCGTGTACGAAAACGGGTTGGAAAACCCGTTCTCCGTTTGCTTCGCCTGTCCTCCTCCTCCTCCTCATTGATCCATGCGAAAAGTTACTCCCTCGTTTTTTTCCACCACGAAGAAAAGAAGAACACGAAGCCATTGGACTCTTTTTCTCGTAATCGGTCAGTGACGGAGGGTGCCCCCGTCACTGACCGATTACAGTCGCTAGT
>CAZUAY010000117.1:4044-11909 GCA_964618405.1 uncultured Lentisphaerales bacterium | reverse complement strand
CATTTGTAAGATTACAATAAACCTGGCATTTCATACATCACGAGATCTGTCGTACTTTCGGATGATTTGCCGTAAAACGACCGGAGTTTGATTTTTTCAACTTGCCTGTTCGAATGGATAACACAATGTTCGAACGATGAGCCCAGCTTTACACATACCACACGATCCTGTAAACTTACAATATGATCAACCCCTCAGAGCATATCGCATGAACGAAACAGGAAATGAATGCGTATTCTCGCCATGCAGAACGTGGCGATACACGTTACGGCATAGCTGGATGGATGTCTTCGATGACGAAGAGCGTCCTATCGTTTGGATTGCGCTGAATCCCTCCACAGCCGATGAAAACCAGCTCGACCCCACACTGCGCCGGATTCGCGGCTATTCCAAAGCGTGGGGCTACAACACTTTTTACATGCTCAACATCTTTGCCTACCGTGCCACCAATCCGCAGGAGATGCGCTGTGCCGCCGATCCTATTGGGCCCGAAAATGATCGCTGGATTCTTGAGGTCGCCCGCAAAACTGATCGCGTTATGTGCGCCTGGGGGCGCCACGGCCTGCTTAACAATCGGCAAGATCAAGTCTTGAATCTCTTACAAGGATTTAATCTCTGCTATCTGGAAAAAACTTTGGATGGCATTCCGAAGCACCCGCTATATCTCAAGTCCGACCTGGTACCGAAGCCCTTACTTCCCTATAGCTTCAGTTCATGAGGAAGTGGTTTTCTCGAACGAGCACGGACATTCCTATCCGTGAATGAAACGGGTTGAAAAACCCGTTCTCCGTTTGTTTCGCTACTTTGGTAGACGCGGCGTCCTCGGCTTGCCGAGACGGCTGCGCCCCACATCGCTTCGCAACCACAAAGAAACGGGGTCTCGCTAGCGACTAGCGACTGTAATCGGTCAGTGACGGGGGGCACCCCCCGTCACTGACCGATTACAATTCAGTATTCTGAATTCTTTGCAAGAAACGGCAGTTTATGGCATAGTGTAAGGTTTCAATTGCAGGATTTTCAAAATGGGTTGCTCAAGATCATTTCTCTTTTTTATTCTCGGCTGGATCGTGTCCGGTAACTTTTTCGGAGGCCTCGTCGGATTCGCCATCGGCGTCTGGCTTGATCAACGAGACACAGAACGCCTCGCCGATCGCCGCAGGGAGCAGACCGAGCGCACGCGTTCAGTCTTCTTGCTCTGCATGATGTCGTCGTTCGCCAAAATTGCAAAATCAGACGGCCGGGTCTCCGCGACTGAAATTCAACTCATCGAAAATATGCTCGATGAGTGGGGCCTCGGCCCAAGCGATGTCAGCCTCGCTAAAGATATCTTTCGCAAGGCGAAGGACGACAATGTGCTCTTCGTCTCTTATGTCGATAAATTCGCCACCGAATGCGCGGCTTACGAACTACGCTTGATTTTTCTCCAATGCCTTGTTCGCCTCGCCTGTGCAGAAGGTTCGGTGTCTGACGAACAAATGAAGATGCTGCGGCAAGCCGAGTCCATCTTCGGCCTGCCATCAGGCACGGTGCACATGATGATCAGCCAATTTACGGGTCAACGTCATTCGTGGGGGCGCTACTCACAAGAATCGCGACAAAACTATGGATCGCGGTACACGTCGTCGACGGATGCCACGGACGATGACTACACCGCCATCGGCGTCTCGCGCTCTGCTACGGACGTTGAGGTCAAAAAAGCTTACCGCCGTAAAGCTATGGAACTCCACCCCGATAAAATCCAAGCCAAAGGGCTTCCCCCCGAATTCATTAAAAACTCCAACGACCAACTCGCTATGGTCAATGTCGCGTATGATCGAATTTGCAAGACACGAGGAATGAAATGAGAGCAACCTCACTAGCAATTAGCCACTAACGACTAGCGACTTCCCTTTACGACAAAGTTTACGTCAAAGTTAGCGGCAACGTTTTTGTAGAACCCAGTAGACCCTCTTTTATACCTTCCATGAAAAAAATCGAAATCCTCGCCCCCGCCGGCGACATGACCAGCCTCCAAGCCGCACTTGATGCCGGTGCCGATGCCATCTATCTCGGCCTTGGCGCCTTTAACATGCGTCAACTGGCGACGCGCAATTTTACACCCGAAACCCTAGCCGACGCTTCCGCACGATGCCGCGCAAGAGACGTCAAGCTCTACGTCACGCTCAACTCGCTCATCTACGAAGGCGAACTCGAAGCCATGCGCGACCAACTTCGGATCATCAAGCCACATGCCGATGCCGTGATCATCGCTGACTGGGCTGTGATCGACGCCTGCCGCGAACTCGAAATTCCTTTTCATGTATCCACGCAGATGTCGTGCTCCAATTCCGCCTCCGCTAAATTCCTCGCATCCCAAGGCGCAACGCGCATTGTCCTCGCGCGCGAATGTACGCTCGAAGAAGTGAAGCAAATCGCCGAAACCGCTCCCGTTGAAATTGAAACTTTTGTCCATGGGGCAATCTGCGTGGCAGTGTCTGGACGCTGCCTCCTGTCGCACCACGCCTACGGTTGCTCCGCCTCGCGAGGCGAATGCCACCAGCCGTGTCGCCGTCGCTATCTCATCAAAGAAATTTCTGAGGGCGAGGGCTGTAACGCTGAATACGAAGTCGAGCCCCACACCGTGCTGTCGGCACGCGATCTCTGTTCGCTTCCCTTTGTCGACAAGCTCATGGATGCCGGCATTGTCTCGTTTAAAATTGAAGGTCGCGCACGCAATCCCGAATACGTCAAAGCCGTTGTTGCCGCCTACAAAGAAGCCGTCGCTGCCGTCAATGCCAATGCCTTCACGCCGGTGCTCATTGATGAGCTCGTGGCACGGTGTGCTAAAGTTTATCATCGACAGTTCGGCGTAGGCCTCTTCCATGGTCGGCCCGGCACAGAACAGATTACCGGAGATGACCTCGACGAAAACCAAGCGACGAATAAGAAGCGCCATGTCGGTATTGTCATGCACTACTACCCCAAAGCGCAAATCGCGCAGGTGAGGATTCAGGACAATCCGATTAAGCCCGGCGATTCAATTTCTATTCACGGCCCGAGTACCGGCGTCTTAGATCTTGTTGTGGAATCGCTCCGCCGCGACGACGAAGTCATCACGCTTGCTGAACGTGGCAAGTGGGTCACCTTCCCCTGCCCCACCCTCGTTCGCCCCAACGACAAAGTGTTCATCGTTGAGCCGGTTATTTTTTGAAGGCTTGCCGGCTGAGACAGCCTGCAAGAGGAGGATAAAACTGGCGAAACCTCATGCGAGGTTGGCTCCCGGGCAAGGGACTGCCCGCAAGAAGAGAGCAAAACCAGCGAAACATCTCATGCGAAGCTTTTACTCTCTTTCTGCAAGCAGTCCCTTGCTTGCAGGTCGCAGTCACTGCTTGCAGGCACTTTCGGATTGCGCGGCCGTATCGGTCAAGAACTCTACAATCTCTTGTTGAAATTGTTCAGCAACGGCATCCGTGTGCGCCAACCCAGGAACTTCGCGGTAGGTAACCGGAGAGTTTTGATTTCGAAGTGCAGCAGCAAACTCGCGGCTATGATGTGTCGGAACGGTGGTGTCGGCGCTGCCATGTAAGAGGAACACAGGAATGCCTGCGAAAGACTCTACGTGCTGCAAGGCAGAGAGGGCTTTCAAGACGGACGACGCCTCTGACGGTTCCACACCATGTGCCCTTGCGATTCCAGAGAGATATCCGGGTCGTTCTTGAACCCATTGCTCAAAATCAGTCATAGGAAATACAGCACAAATTGATCGGATACGGTTGGGGCGGCGCATCACATACGCAAGACCACTACCGCCCCCCATGCTCGTACCTAGGATGTGTACACGAGCCGGATCCACGTCACGATCCCGGATCATGCCTTCAATGACAGCATCGACGGACTTGCAGGCCCTATCGTTCATCCAGTGATCAGTTCCCAGATCCGGAACGACAAGCCAGTACCCCCGTTCCCACAAAAGACGTCGCACCTCCGCATAGGACTCGCGCATCATATTGTGGCTCCGACACGACCCACCCCTCCCATAGAGGTGCACGACCAACCCTTTCTTTGTCGGAGAGTGGGAGAGCTGAGGTGAATAAACAGCGCACTTGACCGCCGCCGCATCGTCTTTTCGCGGAAGTACCAAAAACTCAGGTTTGTCGGTAAACAACATGCTACTATCGCCCGCTTCGGGTGATGGCGTTGGCATCTCCTGACCCACGGCCAATGTATTGAGCAAGATAACCGTGGTACATAAAGTTCCCACAACAGCCATTTTCAGATTTCTCATTGTATCCTTTCATTGATCTCACTACTCACAACTTCCTACTCGCCACTCCCACCACCTTGCGGCCTTCGACTCGTAGCTTGCCCGTTGCAAGCAGGGCGAGGGCCTCGGGGTACGCAATGTGCTCTTGCACTTGGATGCGGGCATGCAGCATTTCAGGCGTATCGCCCTCTAAAATAGGAACGCACTTTTGCAGAATGATGGGACCGGTGTCCGTTCCGAGATCAACAAAATGCACGGTACATCCTGCCACCTTCGCTCCGTAATCGAGCGCTTGTTTCCAGGCATCCATGCCTGGGAAAGCAGGAAGGAGCGCTGGATGGACGTTGAGCACGCGCATGGGGAAGTGTTCTAAAAGTGCCACCTTCACGATGCGCAAGAATCCAGCAAGTACAACGACCTCGACACCGTAGGCATCGAGGTGTTCAATGTACTTGCGTTCCGCTTCGCCATCGAGCTTCGTCTTAAATGGGGCTGGATCGAGATAGCAAGCCGGAATGCCATGCTTGGCAGCACGCTTCAAAATTCCCGCGTTTTCAACGTCGGTAATGACGCAGACGATTTCCGCATTGAGCATGCCGGCTTCGATGGCGTCTTGGATTGACTGCATATTCGAACCCGAGCCGGAGCCGAGAACGCCAATTCTTAGTTTACCGCTCATTACTTCCCCGTGGGCTTAAGCGCTTGCTCGAGATCGGCGATGATGTCATCGACGTTTTCAATGCCGACCGACAGTCGAATCAGGTCAACAGGGATTCCCGCCTCAGCGAGTTGCGCCTCCGAAAGCTGACGATGCGTATGGCTGGCCGGATGCAAAATGCAGGTTCGCGCATCGGCCACATGCGTGACGATTGCGACAAAACCCAGCTTGTTGACAAAGGTTTCGATGACGTCGCGTCCGCCTTTGAGGCCAAACGAAACGACACCGCAGGTGCCTTTCGGCATATATTTCTTAGCCAGTGCGTGATACTTGTTGCTTTCAAGTCCAGGATAATTCACCCACGCAACATCATCACGGGCTTCCAAATACGTGGCGACCTTTAGCGCATTTTCGCAGTGACGTGGCATTCGCACGTGCAACGATTCCAGCCCAAGGTTGAGCAGAAAGGCGTTCATCGGCGCCGCACAGGCTCCCAAATCGCGCATCAGTTGGGCAACGGCTTTCGTGATGTAAGCACCCTTACCAAACTTCTCTGCATAGACGATACCGTGGTAGCTGGCATCCGGTGTGGTCAGTCCAGGAAACTTATCCTTCTGACTCATCCAATCAAAATTACCACTGTCGACAATGACACCGCCGACTTGCGTCCCATGGCCGTCCATATACTTGGTGGTTGAGTGTGTGATGATGTCAGCACCGAATTCGAACGGGCGACAATTCACCGGCGTAGCGAACGTATTATCAATAATCAGCGGCACGCCGTGCGCGTGTGCTTGACGCGCAAACTTCTCGATGTCGAGTACCACCAGTGAGGGATTGGAAATGGTTTCAGCGAACACAGCTTTCGTGTTCACACGGAATGCCTTCGCTAGCACGTCTTCCGACGCGTCTGGATCCACGAGCGTGAATTCAATTCCCATCCGCTTCATCGTCACGATAAATAGATTTGAGGTACCCCCGTAGAGTGCGGCAGAACTTACAATATGATCCCCCGCCCCAGCGATGTTGAAGATCGCATAAAACGTCGCTGCTTGGCCAGATGATGTTAGCATCGCTGCCGCGCCACCCTCCATCTCGCAAATCTTCGCCGCAACATTATCGCACGTAGGATTCTGAAGGCGCGAGTAGAAATAGCCGCTCGCTTCGAGCGCAAAGAGTTTGCCCATTTGCTCGCTGCTGTCGTATTTAAAAGTCGTGCTCTGATAGATCGGCAGAACGCGAGGTTCGCCTGACTTCGGCTTCCAGCCGCCTTGCACACAGATGGTTTCGATGCTATTTTTCATAAATACTCCTCATCACGGCAGTGAAGCCGTTCTCTAAAAATTTCGCTCTGTCACGCCAGCACCAAACGCGCAGCGTGTCGCGGCTTACTTGCCTATTTCTTCATTTTCTGAAGCGGGCTTGACCTTCAACTCGTCCATCATCGCCTCAACCTTCAGGCCTGTACGCTCCTCGAGAGCTTGACGAACGGCAAAGGCATCCGCCCCATTGGCCATGATGCGCGGCGTGACGAAGATGAGGATGTTGGTCTTGGTTTCTGATTTCGAATTCCAGCGGAAAAGCCAACCGATTAGCGGAATATCGCCTAAATAAGGAATCTTCTTCTTGATCGACGTCGTATCATTGCGAGTCAGTCCGGCAATCACGATCGTCTGCCCATCAGGAACCGTCATGGTCGTCTTCACCATTCGCTTCGAAATCGTCGGCACGTAGTCCGTTCCTGAAGAACTTCCACTCGACGTCACGGCTTCGATGCTCGGCTGCAATTCCACGCGGACGAGTCCACCGGGGATGACATGCGGCGTCATGTTGACCTTGACACCGACATCCATACGCGTGATGTTCTGGATAATGTCGCGATCTGAACCGGAACCATTGACGGTCGATTCGAGAATGCCGATGTTATCGACAATGGCGACTTCCGCCTCGTGGTTATTCTGCGCACCGAGCGAGGTATCGGAAAGAATTTTCACCTTGCTGTTCTTACGAAGCATGTCGAGATTAAAGATGGCGGGATAGTCGGCGACAATGTTTCCATTGACATCTTTGTACGATCCGTGAGCGATTCCAAAAGTCATTCCCTGACCGAAAAGCCCTGCGGAAAGCGTAGAAAGTAAGCCCGCATCGGAAGCCGATGGTGGGTCGGAACGCGTTGCACCTGCGAACGTTGTATTCCCAACTGAATCGGGAGAATTCAGCGCCGTCATCGTCACGCCCATCGTCTCGGCATCGCCATCAGACACCTCGGCGATCAAAACGGAAATATGGACCTGCTGGGGCATCACGTCAAGGGACTCAACGAGGCGTTTGACCTCTTGGAAATCTTCTGGCGCTGCATCAACGAGCAAGGCGTTGTTCGACGGCACGGCTTCAACGGATACATTGCGCTTGGTCCCACCTCCCGCGTTCTGGGCGGCAGTCTTTTCGAGTAGCGTCGTGATGTTCTTCGCGACATCCTCGGCCTTGATATAACTCAGCAAGATGGCGTTAAGCGCGCTACGTCCGGTCGGTGCTGCAATATCCATCTCGGCGATCAGCACCTTGAGTTGTTCGATTTGCTTCGGGGTACCGGTTAAAATCAAGCGGTTCGCATGTTCCACGGCGACAATAGAAGGCGCACGCATGGCGGCCATGGCCGACGCGCCGTCCACGGCGGGAATGCGCGTGAGAAGCTGGTCCGCGCGACTTTGCGTTTCCGAGTAGGCCGCATTCAATTGCCGAGCCAAAGAAAGCGCATCCGCATGCGCGAGCGGAAACACCTCCATCACACGCGCCATACCGGGCTGGTCGAGTTGATGAACGAGTGCTTCGATGCGGGCGACGTTATCCGCCGTGTCGGTGATGATCAAATGGTTCGTCTCGTCGAGAGCGCTAACCGCATCCTTGCGCTGAAGATGCGTCTCGAGCATCTTGCGCATTTCGCTCGCCGTCACGTGGTTGAGG
>CAZUAY010000117.1:0-4034 GCA_964618405.1 uncultured Lentisphaerales bacterium | reverse complement strand
CTGGGCGGCAAGGGTGTTGATCCGTCTGAGCACCACGTGGTTGAGGAGGAGGATTCTTGTGATGAGCCCGAATGCTGGCGATGCGTCTCCATCCGCAACGACTGTCCCCATGCCCATTTTTCGCTCGGGTAGCTTAACAATGCGGTTGATCTCACCTTCTTTAACGATGGTGAATCCGGAGGACTCGAGCACCGACGCAAAAAGCCGATACGCTGCTGAGCGAGGCACTTTTGGCGACACGACGGTGATGTTGCCTTTGACGTCATCAGAAACCACGAACTGCTGTCCGGTATAGTTGCCTACGAGTTGCGTGAAGACACGAATGTCGACCTGCTCGAAGTTAAAGAGGATAAAATCCTCACTCTCCGCTGTAGACGGAGATGGCGTCGTCTGCGCATGAACGGCGGACGGATTACCCCCCCAGACCATCATCAAAGCGACAGCCGAAGCGACACGAAGACTCAGTCTACCGTTCATTGCATTTTTCATTTGATAACACCACGTTTCGTTGTTTTGAAGAACTCCACGAGATGCTGGATCTCGGGAAGCGCCGGCAGTGTTGATTCGATTTCGGCCAGCGCATCGCTTACGTTCAGTCCAGATCGGCAGATCAGCTTATAAGCCGACTTAAGCGCAGTCCGAGTTTCCTCAGAAAAACCGCGCCGCGTCAGTCCAACGGCATTGATGCCATGGACGGCTGGTGGATTTCCACCCAGCATCATGTAAGGCGGAACGTCTTGGACCACCGTCGAGGCCACGCCAACCATACAATGGCATCCGATTCGGGTGAATTGGTGAATGCCGCAAAGGCCACTGATCGTGGCATAGTCTGCCACCTGGACTTCGCCGGCGAACTGCGATGCGTTGGACACAATAACATGGTTTCCAAAAACGCAACCATGCCCTAGATGGCTATACGACATCAGGAGACAATCATCACCGACTTGCGTCACCTCGCCATCTGTCGTCCCGCAGTTGATCGTCACGTACTCCCGCATCACGGTTCTTTCGCCGATGCGAACATAGGTCGTTCCTCCGTCATACTTGAGATCCTGCGTTTTGCCTCCGATGTGGGCGAAAGGATGTACTTCGCACCCCACCCCCAACGTCGTATGACCGCTGATCATCGCATGACCGAAGATTTTGCACCCGTCCCCTAAAACCACCTGGGGACCGATCACGGCATAGGGCCCGATCTCAACATCGCGACCGATTTCGGCGCCTGCTTCAACAATTGCCGTCGAATGTATCATGTTCATGCGCTGAAAATCTCAATTATGCTTTAGGCTTGTCTGGTGCCGCATCGGCACTTCGAGCGGTCTTGGGAACAAGGAGGAACATCATCGTCGCTTCGGTTGTTACTTCACCATCCGCCGTCACAACGCCCGACACCTTCGCCATCGTGCGTCGGCGACTGATGAGCTTCGTCTCAACACGAAGCTGATCGCCCGGCTGAACGAGGCGACGGAACTTGGCACCTTCGACGGACATCAAGATGGTGTCGAAATCTGCCATACCCTCTTCCATCGCGCTGAGGACCATGAGGCCTGCTGCTTGAGCAATCATTTCGATCTGCAGAACGCCAGGCATGACGGGGTATTCTGGAAAGTGTCCCTGAAAAAACGGTTCGTTAATCGTGACGTTTTTAATGGCCACAAGGTGAGTGCCACCCTCTGTCTCGAGAACCTTGTCCACGAGCAAGAACGGGAAGCGGTGAGGGAGCATCTTCATGATGCGGTCTATTCCGAAGGATTTCATATCATCATTCCAGGGTTTGTTGCGTTAAGATGGGATGCCCACCTGTAGTTAATATAACGGTTAAAAATTGTACCAAAACGGGATTCCGCATTCAAGAACCGTTTCCCAGAATATTTTAATTTATGCTCGGCACAATTAGCCCCTCGACCAACTCTCGGCAAGTGCACAAAACATCGTAACTCCCGTTTCAATGGCATCATCGTTGTAATCAAAAGTTGAATGATGAAGCGGTATCGGATCGCTTGGATTCTGCGTAGACGCAATTCCTAAACGAATAAAACAACCTGGAATCTCTTGCTGATAGTAGGCGAAGTCCTCGCCCCCCATACTGACTGGAATCTCATCCGCAACGTGCTTCGCCCCCAGCAAGTTTACCGCTGTATGAAAAACATACGCTTTAAGTTGAGGATCATTCATCACAACAGGATAGCCTTCCAGAATCTCGATTTCCGCGCGCGCACCTAGCGCCGACGCCGTCTGCTCAACAGCACGCTGAATTGCCGGTTTCACTAAAGCACGCTGTTGCGCAGAAAGGGTGCGAAGCGTCCCCTCCAAACGAGCATTATCAGGAATCACGTTTCGTGTCGTGCCCGCATGAAATGATCCGATCGTCAGCACCACGGGTTCAACAGGATCACTGATTCGTGTCACCACGGACTGGAGCATCGTCACGATCTGCGTTGCGGCAACAATCGGATCGATCCCTCTGCTCGGGTAGGCGGCATGCGTGCCGCGACCCTGAACGTTAATGTTAATCGAATCCGTTGAAGCCATCGTAGCACCACTGCGCACCCCAATGGTACCCACGGGCAAATACGGCCAACCATGCAGGGCAAAAATCGCAACGGGTCGCGGATCCGCCAGTGCTCCATCCTCAATCATGTGTTTGGCGCCTCCGCCGGCTTCCTCTGCCGGTTGAAAGATGAACCGAACCGGCCCCACGAGTTTTTCGGGGAAAGCAGCCATCATGCTGGCAGCGCCAATCAAGCACGCAACATTCCCGTCATGACCACACGCGTGCGCTACACCCGGCATTGTTGAGGCATAAGGTTTCCCGCTCTTATCCTGCATGGGAAGCGCATCCATGTCAGCACGAAAAGCGAGACAGGGGCCATCCCGGTCTGCCCCAAGCGTTGCCACAACACCTGTCCCCGCCACGCCCCTGCGAACCTGCATACCCGGCAATGCCTCCAGCCGTGTGGCGACTTGCTCGGCCGTTCGAAATTCGTTGAAGGCCACTTCAGGATGGGCATGCAGATCGCGGCGCAACGCCACCCAATCTGGCAATAACTCAGCCAAACGCTCATTAAACCGCTCCGATCGCTCAATCATCACATTTTCCCCCTCGATTGTTTGAACACGCCCCCACACAGTCCATTTGTAGGCTTATTTCACAAAAACGCGGTACACGCCACGCCCATTGTCGCTAATCCGAAACCCAGTGACACTCCGATTGCCGCCAAGATCAATCGTATGCAATTGCCCGGGTGTCAGACGCACCGCTTGCGGCAAGGCGAGCTTTTCAGGACGAATCACAACGGTATTGATGCTGACCGTTCCCGAGACAATTTCGAGATAACACTGCGAAATAACACGGTTGACGACAACCTCTTTTGCATCCCCGCCAGCATTTAATTCACCCACAAAGACAGCCTTCTTGGGCTTTTTCGGAGACTCGTACTGGCTGGACAATCCCACCTGTGTCTGCATCGCTGGAGGCATTGGGTGATTCCCAGATTTGTGCGGCTTCGCAGTAGCGATCATCACGAAAAAAACGATCGATGCTCCTGCGATAATTTTTGCAGTTGATGTCTTCATATCAAACCTCTTCTTGCTTTAGTTTTGTAGCATGCAATAACTTCACAAAGCACTGTACCACGTATAACAAGAGGGAATCAACAGCAATTCTCCAATTTTACGTTATTCGGAAAGGTTTCTGAGTTCTTTGCACTCTCAATTTCCAACAGCCAACACTCAAATCCAATTTCCAAGTGGGAAACTTCGGTCAGACCGTCTACGATCTTAGATTATTATCGTAGATTTCGCGAGCGATCATTCATTTGGACATTGGACACTCCTTGTTGGCTATGGTGATAGAATCTTTAACGCAAAGATCGCAAGGAAGATGTTAGGGTTTAGGCCCTAGGTTCTAGCTGGGAGAAAATTACGAATTATGAATTATGAATAACGAATAGAAAAAGCGGCTCCCTCGCTACTCGCAACTCACAACTCGCTACTTCTCCCCTGTGGCTGGCCTCGGTGAGGCCGGAATCGTC
>CAZUAY010000116.1:0-11981 GCA_964618405.1 uncultured Lentisphaerales bacterium | reverse complement strand
ACACCCGAGGAGATTCCGCAGGACGGCAAGTACCACTTGTATTCCCTCGGACGCGTGCAGGTGAACCCCACGCTGCATCCTAAACCGGGTTCCGGGGCAATGGCTTCCGTGGGAACTGTTATCTGGGCGCTTGAAGCGAACAAGCTCGGTGTCTGTGTCGACCGCGTGTACGACCCGGAGGCGGAGGGCCCCGATGCCAATGTCTGGAATGCTTACCTTTCGCTGAAGGTCGACGGTCCCACATACGTTCGCGGTTCGACGGCGACGAATGGAGTCTGGCTGGAGCGTGTGCTGCTGGTTCGTCCCCGACCCGGTGAAGCACTCTCCGAGGACGCACTGCGGTTGCGCGAAGAAGCGGCTGCGCATGCCGCGCGACGTCCGCAGATCAAGGTGCCGCGTTTGGCCGCGGAGGCTGGCGGTGACCCCGAGCGTGTGGCCTGGGGACAGGCTGCGGTCTCCGGTCCTTGGAGTACACTCACTGGCGACAAAGCGACCCACGAAATTGCCTCTCGCTTTGCGCGCGATGCGACGCATCTTTACCTGGAACTACGCGATCCCATTGCACCGAGTGAGCTGATCGACGATGCTGGGATTTTTGCCGGGGACGACTGGGAGCTGCTGGTTTCTGCGCAGCGTGGCGGTGCGCCGTATCGGCAACTGGCGCTCAACCCATCGGGGAAATTTGTCGGAATAGCGTACGGCGAAGCAGCGCCCAACTGGGATTCCGGTGCCACTGCAAAGTCCAACGTCGGTCCTGATGGCTGGACGATGCGTCTTGCTCTGCCGCTGGATCGACTGGTACCCGGCGGAGCCGTGTCCGGGCAACCGCTGTTCATCAACCTGATGCGAAACGGCCCTAAACAGGCACCCCTCGTGTGGAGTCCGAGCTACAGCACCGCGTTCCACGTCCTTGAACAGCTCGGGGAGTTGGATCTCAATTGACAAAACCACGGCAATCCCGTAATCTCAGAATCCGTAACAATTTTTTAAAAGGAAATCAAGAAGCCATGAAAATCAATATCGTGCCAGAGCCCAAGAGTCTGAAACCGCGATCAGGAACGTTCATTGGGTTGCCTGACGACGCTTCGGGAAGCGTGGTGGTGACGTACGAGGGCGAAACCACGCGTGCGGCGGCTCGCTTGCTGGCGGAACGACTAGGCGGTCGCGCACGGCCTGCGGCGCGAGTCTCCGGCAAGGCTGTTCGTCTGCGCTTGGTTGAAACGCTCGATTTTGCAGCGGAGCTTCCGAGTGATCGGCGCGTTGAGGCGTATAGATTGGAAGTCACGCCGGACGGTGTCGACCTGAGTGCATTGACTCCAGAAGGCTTGCTGCGTGGGTCTGCGACCTTGCTGCAAATGGTACAGTGGAAGACAGACCGCCTTGCTTTTCCGTGTGCCCTCATCGAGGACTGGCCGCAGTTTCGCTATCGCGGCGCGGCGGATTGGCTCATCAACGTCGAAGTCAATCGCTGGGCTTACGATTGGGCTGACGGCCCAGAGGCGTTTCGTGCGCGAATCCGGCGCAAACTCGATTTTTGTTTTGACCACAAGATTAATCTCGTCTGGTTTGACGGGCTCGGCTGGGGCACGACGCGTCTTCCAGGGTATACGGCCTTGATGCGGGAGTGCAACCGATATGCCCGACAGCGCGGAATCAAGTTAGAATTCGGTGGCTACGGCGGCGGCTACGGCACAGCCTACCAAGCTGGCGAGATCTACCGTTGTGGCATCTTTGGCCGGGTTCATCAGAACCGGCGCTCGTATCCCGACGGAGAAGTCTATGCCTGCCGGGGTTGGGCCGATCACAAGGAGGGGATTAGCCGACTTTACGGAACCTGCCTGTCGAACACGCCCCTTTGCCGCGAAAAACTCGATGAACTCACGCGCTTTGTTCAGGCCGTTCAGCCTGGTTTCCTCTATATTCACGACATTGATGCGGGGCTTTGGACGCAGTCCGAAGAAACGTGGAAGAACCGCTGTCCAGCCTGCCGAAAGCGTTGGCCGAACGATGCTCTTGAAGCTGAGGACGGTCAGGCTGGAGCCTTTGCGGAATGGTTTCGAACCCTGCGAAGCGTAGTGAGTGCATTGCCAGAACAAGGAGACTACTCGCCCGCTCGGGATCTGGTACTCACCCTCGTCTCTCCCCTTTATACGGGCCACAACGAAACGAAGCCCACGGATGTTTGGGAGCGGGAGATGCGTTACTACACGTGTTTGAGCCAGCTTATCGGACCTGCCGTCGGGGTTGGGTTCGGCTTGCGGGAGCAGTTTTATGCACCCAGTGGCGAAAAAAAAATCGCCATGCTGCGCCAGCGGCTTGACCGAATCGGCCATGGGCACGGGGTTCATAGCCTGACGTTTGTGGGCGGTGAAAACTACTTTAACGACGATTTGACGACGGTAGCCGGTGCGCTGGCGCATTTCTACGAGGGTTCCGAGTCGGTGTATCTCTCCAACGGTGGGATGCATCAGGCACCGGTGCAACTCCTCAACGCTTCCTTTCTGTGGAATGGCACGGTCGACGGCTTTCGGGAGGAGCCGGCGGACGAGACCGCAACGGCGGCATTGCTCGCAGAGATCGCCGCCGGTCGATACAAGCCGCCGGAGTTGTTTGCGACTGGCGCGGCATTTGATCAGATGTGTGTTCGGCTCTGGGGTTGGGTGGCTGGGCGTGCGATGAGTCGCGCACTCCAAGCTCAGTACAGCGGTCTGGGACCCATCGGCCACGTCTGGTGGAGCATTACGCAGACGATCGGGCAGCTTCGGCTTGGAGACGAGACCTTGCCGTTGGCTAACGTTTTTGCCTCCCGCGGTCGGGCCACCGCGCTGGCGCTGAAGGATGCACGGCGAGCGGCAGCCATCTCGGACGATGAGGAGATCGGCTGGTTTGTGCGCTGTCTCGAGGTTGGTGCCCGATTCGCTGCGGCGATGGACTGCCTTTTCAAGCTTCGTGCCGGTGAAGCAGCGGCTGAAAAACGCCTCAAGGCCATTCTCGCGGAATTAAAGCGCCATATTCGGAAGCATTTCCCGGGGCCTCCAACCGACGCTTTGGGAGGCGATCCTGGCTGCTGGCCCGAAACGATTGTTCAGATCGAGGCTTTGGCAAAGCAGTATGCTAAACGCTGTCGATCTGCCGAGCAGACTGGGAACTTTAAGATTGATTGGCGACTCAGTCCTATTCGACCGCTGGTCGGAAGCCTTGCAGCGCTCACGCTGCCGACGGCGGACGAAATCCGGACTTGGGGGCGACGGACGTTCCCAGCGGCGTTCTGCGATTTGCAGAAGGAGCTTGCGTGTCTGACTCCTGCGGAGGGGTTTGTGATGTTTTCTGGACGCTTGCGCTTTCCTGGCCGTGGTCTGGGTGAATTGCGCGTCGGCTACGACGGCCCGGTGAAGGTCTGGCTCGACGGCCGTGAAGTGTTTCAGGATCTCGTGGGGACTAACCCAGCTAAGGTGGACAAAGCGACGATTCCAGTCGGGGACATCACCGGTGTGCATGAGGTGACGATCGCACTGGCCTCGAACGGCGGAAAAGCCTGTGGGCTGTTTGTGCGTCTGTGCTCGAAGGGGAGAATGCTGATCTGAGTGTTACGTGAACAAGGACAAGACGACGCCGCAGTCGGCGTCGCGAAAAAACGATGGGGTAACTTTTGGTATGAATAGAGGACGAGGAGGACGAGCGAAGCAAACGGAGAACGGGTTTTCCAACCCGTTTTCGTACACGGGTTGGAAAACCCGTGCTCCGTTCGTTGCGACCACTTCCTCAACAATCTCGAAGTTATAGACAAGCCCTCCGCGCGGCTGCGTCGCGGATTAAACAAGGAAATAATCTATGAAGATATCTCACAAAGAGTTTGAACAGCGCATCGAGGCTATCCAAGAGCGCATGAAGCGCAAGGGACTCGACGCCCTGCTAGTGTATGGTGATGAGTACCGTCGCGAGAATCTGCGCTACGTATCGAATTTTTGGCCGATTTTCGAGCGTGGCGCCTGCGTGATTCCGCGTCAGGGGACTCCCATTTTGATCGGCGCACCGGAAGGCGAGCAGTACGCACGCGAAATGAGCGTCTGGAGCGACATCCGCAATATCCGCGAGTTCGCCTGTGTTTCCGTGCCCGAGGCCATCGACTATCCGCTGGCCTCGTTTACAACGCTGTCGGAGGTTCTGCGCGAGACCTTGGCGGGCGGGAGCCGTTTAGCTATGACGGGACGCATGGATATGCCCGGACCGATCTACGAGCGGCTTCGCCAGGCTCTAGGCGGATCTGACCCAGAGGACGGCGATGACATTCTCAACGAGCTACGTCTGATCAAGAGCCCAGCCGAGATCGCCTGCCTGCGCGAAGCAGGCCGTCAGGCTTGTCTAGGGTACCGCGCCTTGATGGCTGCCGCCGTGCCGGGCAACACCGAGCGCGAAGCCGCAGGCGCAGCCGAAGGCGCCGCCCGTCAGGCGGGCGCGGAACAAGTGGTCTTCACGGTCTTCGGTAGCGGAAAGCGAGCCGACACGATCATCGGGAGGGCTACCAACAAGAAGATCGAAGACGGCGATATGATTATGTCGGCCTTCGCCGTGCAGTACGAGGGTTATGTTGTCACAACCGAGTATCCGTTCGTAGCGGGAACCGCGTCCGAAGGCCAGCGTGCGTTCCTAGGCGCCTTGTTTGAAGCGGCCAACGTGCAGCTTGCCTTCTTGCGCCCCGGCGTCATCACTGGCGATATGGTCCGTGCGGTGCATGCCGTCTTCCAACGCCATGGCCTCGAAGCCTACGATGTTTATCCGCCCATGCACGGCATCGGTTTGGCGGAGGCAGAATCGCCCTATCCGGACGAAAAAGCCACCTATGCGTTTCGCGCGGGCATGTGTGTTAATTCCGATATTAGCCTTTTTGGCCATCCGGACGGATCGAACCGGATTGAGGAGAGTTTCGTGATTACCGATACAGGGGTGGAATCGCTCACGCCTTTGATCCGGGAACTGTGTTCGCGGGGCGTCTAAAACGGGGAACGAAAAGTCAAAGATTAAAAAAGGATGAATGCTATGAAAACGGCAGGCGCACGGGAATGGTTGTTCGCGGATGGATATTTGCCCGAGAAAAAGGGTGGGGGAGACATGGAATCCCACGAAGCACTGATGCTCTTTAACCCTGGGATCGTTCCGG
Organism: uncultured Lentisphaerales bacterium; assembly: GCA_964618405.1. Classification (GTDB taxonomy): domain Bacteria; phylum Verrucomicrobiota; class Kiritimatiellia; order RFP12; family UBA3636; genus JBBQIY01. The sequence continues at coordinate 6,823 of CAZUAY010000116.1, read as the reverse complement.
CACAGGTCACGCTGGACTTGTTTTTTACCGATCGCCCGCCCGTCAAGGGCGTGGCCGTGACCGTAGAGGCTGAGCGGGTTCGCACGTTGCGGATGGATCATGCGGAGGATCTCGGTGGGTTTTCCCTGCCTTCGTTGACGCAATATTCGTTGCGTGTCCGTTCAGATGTGCCGATCGTCGTGCAGTTCGGACGTCTCGACGTCACGCAGCCAAACCTGTCCTACTATGTGGGCGTCGGCTTTGCCGGCGACTGGTGAGAGGAGCAAAAAACATGAAAATATTAGTTTTAGGGGGACATCTGGATGACAGCATTATCGCGGTTGGCGGCATCCTCCGCAAAGCGGCGGATGCGGGCCACCGCGTGGATGTGGTATGCTTCGGACGCAGTGACGAGGATTTCGCGACACTAGCCGAGAAGGAGTCCGCCCCAGTTCGAATTAGGGCGGGGGCGCGCCGGGCGCATGAGCTGCTGGGGGTCTCTTCATTTACCTGTTTTGACTATCCAGACTATGGGGTTCAGGAGAGTCGGGAAACCTACCGCCTGTGCATCGAGAGCATCCGGAAATATACGCCCGATGTGATTCTGTCGCATTACTGGGCCGAGTATTTCCAGCATCGTGCGATGGCGCGTCTGGCCTGCGACTCGTGGTGGCAGGCGGGGTGGTCCTGCAGTGCCGACCTCGGCGAGCCCTGGACGGCTCGTGCGCTGTACCACTTTGAAATCGCCGAGGCGCTGCCGCATCCGTCTGACATCGTGGACGTCAGCGACACGTTCGAAGCGAAGCTTGAAGCCTGGCGATGCTTCCCCTCTAGCGAGGAGACGGTCGCTCCGACAGAGTCGGATGCACCCGCGAAGGTCCGGCACTATGGCTCCGTGATGGGATCGATGGTAGACCAGATGGTCTGTCGCGCCCGGTACTATGGCAGCCTGATCGGCGTCCAATACGCCGAACCACTTAAAAAATCTGATTACCAGCCGCGAGCGGTTTCGGACTTGTCGCAACTCTAAAAATTCGCTTTCCCACGCCCGAAAAAATACAATGAAGAAGAAACTGTTTTTTGGATTTACTGTAGACGACATCGGCTATGATGGCTATTCTACCGAGGCGCATTTACGTACGATCCTCGATTTTTGTGACGAATTAGAAATCCGCGCCACTCTGTTTGTTGTGCCCTTGGTGAATGGCAAACGGATCGATCAGCGCAAAGACTATGTCGCCATTCTGCGCGATGCTCTGCAGAGGGGGCACGAGGTGGGCCAGCATGGCCTCACACACGATCGCTTCGAGGTAGGAATCCCACCGGCAATGATCCTTGATTTACCGCACGAGGCGGCCAACAAACGGCACCTCGAAGAAGACCGTGCGGAAATCGAACAATCCCTTTCTGTGGACAAGATCCGCACGACGCTCCGTGAAGGGCGGAAGATTGTCGAAGCGGCCATCGGCCAGAAGCTCACCGGCTTCCGCGCGCCGGCACTACAGGTCTGTGACAACCTGTTCCGGGCGCTGGAACTGGAAGGGTATCGCTATGATAGCTCCGCGTTTCTCCAAGAGCGCGGTTGGGATTTGCTGAACGGTACCGACTCCGCACCACGGGCAATCACGCGCGCACGCTTCAACGAAGCGCAGCCGGATGGCGCCCTGTTGGAGCTACCTTTGACGACCGAATACACGTGGGAATTAACGCCTGCAAAGTACGGTGAAGCGTTTGCATTGCTGGAGCACGATACGCGCGCCTGCGCTGAGGCAGAGATTCCTTTCGTGAACCTTGCACACGTGTCCCCCATCCAGGAGGGAGAGGATAATCAAGGGTTTCGCCTCTATCGCGAATGGATGGCGGCTGCGCAACGCACGGGCCTCGAAGTCCAAGCCCTCACTTTGTCCGCCATCGCCGAAAACTGGCGTTCTGGCGCGACTGTGCCAACCCCGTAGAGAAATTAATGATGACCAATCTATTGAATGAACAAAGACCCCGTCCACGGATCGGTCTTCTGCCGACCGGCTTGAAGATCTATTGGGAACAGTATCCTCGTCTCGAAGCACTGGGGCGCGCCATGTACAGCCAGTTGCACAAACGGTTGGAACGCATTGGCGAGGTTGTGGCACCTGATGTGGTCGATACGCCGGAGAAAGCCGAGGCGGCCGCAGCATTTTTCCGCGCGAACCCCGTCGATCTGCTGCTAGTGTTTCCGTTTGGCTACACGACTGGGATGTGTGTTGCACCGGTGGCCCGCGCGATTGATGTTCCAATCCGGCTGTTGAATGCGCATGTTGATCGCTCCTACGATTATCGCAATGCCGACACGACCGAATACCTTTACCATGAAGGAGTTTGCTGCATCCCTGAATATGCAGGAATGCTCGTGGCGCTCGGGAAACGCTTCGCGGTGCGCACAGGGGCCTTTTCCGACGAACGTCTCTGGCGAGAGGTAGAAGCCGACTGCCGCGGCGCCGCTGCGGCTCGCGTCTTCCGAGAACAAAATTTTGCGGTTATCGGCAACACTTACACGCACATGATCGACATGCCGGTGGATGAACACCGCCTGCTACGAACGACAGGACGACTGTTGGTTCGCCCCGAAGTCGAAGAAGTACTGGAAGCCTACCGCCGCGTCCAGCCAGACCGTATCGGAGACATGATAGCACAGTTTCGCGCGATGTACGAAGTCGACAGCTCCGTTCTCGATGAACACTTGGATCTTTCCGCGCGCATTGCAGTTGCGTTCGAGGACGTCATCGCTCATCATCATATCGGTGCCTTCGGCTACTATTGGTGGGGCGAGAGTGAAACGCTTATACAGCTCCGCGCGCAATCGGCGCTCGCGGTTTCGCGTCTGGCGGCTCTCGGATGCCCGGGCGTAACCGAGGGGGACATCAAGACAGCTATGGCGATGAAGTTGCTTGGATTGCTCGGCGGCGGCGGCATGTTCGTCGAGTTCTTTTCGATGGACTTTGACGAGAACTTTATCATGATGGGCCACGATGGACCCAGCAATGTTGCGCTCGCTGAGGGGCGCCCGGTGCTCCAGCATCTCGACCAGCATCACGGCAAAACCGGCAGCGGCCTCGGGATTGACTTCCGGATGCGTACGGGTCCGGTAACACTCGTGAACTGTACGCAGTTTGATGCTGGCGATACCTTCAAACTGATCTACACCGTGGCCGAGGTCATTCCCGGCGATGTGCTACACATCGGGAATCCGAACTGCCGGGTGCGTCTAGCGAAGCCCATCCACGAATTCATGCAGGATTGGTGTCGTGAGGGGCCAGTTCATCATACAGCGCTCGGACAGGGTGATCTGGGCGACGCTGTCGAGTCGTTTGCGGAAGCCATGGGGCTGCGTTGTGTGAGGGTGTGAGCCGGAGTAGTGCGTAGTGCGTATTGCGTATTGCGTAGACAGGGACAGGCTTCTAAAAACTTCTTTCGGATTAGCCGTTACTCGAATCCCGTCCGACCATTGTGGAGACGCGCTCCAAATCTTTCTTCGATAACTCTTTCAACGATGTAAAGCCGCGTTTCATTTTTAGGCGATGTGAGAGTTCCGGGTAGTACTCCTCGTTCGTGCGCCCCATCTCGCGCATCCGTGCTTTTATGTCGGTATTTTGCCAACTCCTCCCCCATTATCTTGCTAGCAGACTGGGACGGTTTGAACACCGTCGAAATAGCGAACAGAACCGACCCGATGATTAGGGGCAAGAAAAGGATGTGTGTGATTTTGCCTAATCGCTTCACCTTCGCCATGTTTACATTGGCTTGGTCCAAATGTTGTGCATCTTTCATGTGTTAGTCCTCAGAGACCCATACTCGGTAAGTTTTTGACGACCTTCATTGTCTCGATGCTGAGGGTCACGATGCGTTTGAGGAGATCGATGATGTAGCGGGGTTGGTTGTGTTCTGCACACCAGTGGTTGGGGTCGTTGACGAGGGTGCTCTCTTTGTGCGTGGTGACGGCGTAACGCTCCATAATCCATTCGATCGCGGGTTTGCCGTTGACGATATACTCGTAGGCTTCAAGTGGGATGTTCCAAACCGTCACGTCGTCGTTGTAAATTATGGCGGTCTTGTTCTCTTCTTTGCCTTCTTTGGCAAAGCGCATCTTCGTGACGTGATACGAGGGATTGGCCTTGGGGCTGTCCTCTTTCAAGTCCTTCTCGGATGGCAGGGTCTCGTAGTGCAAATGCAAGTCCGCCAATTTTGCTCCAGCTTTGCTGAATGCCCAGAACAGTTTGGAATCTTCAGGCAACGGCAACCGTGGCAGTGTCTTCTTCAGGTTCACCGCATACTTCATCCGATACGCTTCGCTGTGCAGGATACCGTAGACGTAATAGAAAATGTCGATCTTCGTGACCTTTGAGCCGCAGAGATCTTTGACCCGCTCCAGAATGAAGTCGCTGATGCCGTCTCGTCGTGTGTACTCTTCACCCGTGTCGAAGAGGCTCATCTGATCGGTCTGATCTCGCTTCTCATAGTAATAGAGCGGAAAACATTGAGAGTCTCCAATGAACTCATAATCAGGAGCAACATCCGTGATGATTGCTGTGAAATCTTTTGCGCCCCCAGTTCCAGGAAGACAAATGACTTGATTCTCGTGCTTGGATGTTGGGAAGCAGTGCTGTGCAAACCCCACAACTTCGACAAAATCTTTGATGCTGTAGGCGTGTTGTTTGCAGAACGGTCGATAGGCAACCGTTCGTGTGAGATCAAGATCAAAAGTATAGACTTTGTTGCGGTCAGCGTCTTGACGTAGACCTCGCGTCCAAGTGATGCGAGTGGCGTTATACGCCCCGATGTCCACCAACGAAGCGGCTGACGACTGAACCCTCGCTTCGGCGAGCCGAAGCCGCTGGGTGTTGTAGTAGTCGATCATCTGGGAGATCGTCTGGTGGAGCTGTGTTTTGGAAAACTGATAGACCCAGGCGTCACGGTTGGTTTTGAGTCCGCCGCCGAAAACGGTGAACACGCTTTGGGTTTCGGCATTAAATTTATTGTCTGGCGCAAGCGGAATGAGTTCCTCAAAACCTTCGTCGCGATGTGAGATCCAGTCGCCATGTTTGTTGGGCTTGAGGACGACGAGTTGGTCGTGCATATTGGCGATGGAGCCGAATTCCCGGATGCGCGCGAGTTTTTGTTCGCGGGTCAGATAGTCGCCGATGTCGTAATAGTAGATGGTAGCTTTTTCGTTCATGGGAAGGAGCTTTTACACGCAAGTTGACGCAAGTTTCGCGCAAAGAAGTTGCAATTAGCCCCGATGAGATAATTTTGTAACATGCGTATTTGTAATGTGTTATGCGGTTTTAAGTCTAGACGTTAATACCGCAAGTTTCGCGCAAGTTTCGCGCAAGTTTCGTGCAAGTTTCGTGCAAGTTTCGTGCAAGTTGAAGCCTCCTTTCACTTCGGTTCTCCTCCTGTCTTTGGATGGCAGAACCAACGAACGCCTTCTGTTCGCGGGTGCAGGTCGTCGCCGATGTCGTGGTAGTAGATGGTAGCTTTGGCCGTGGATGGGTTCACTGAGGGGGCTTCTTTCTGGGAGGGGCCACGTTATCCTGCAGCTGCTCTATGCGTTGCCGCTCCTGAGCAAGTTGAGCTTTCAGTTCTGATTAAATTGAATTGTGAACGCAGCGCGTTCACAATCGGATACGCGAGATAGAACTGTCGGCAAAAGGCCAGTTGGCGGTATGAGAAACCGCTCCCGTATTCCGGTTCGATGGCTTTGGCGAGATTGCGCAGAAGATGGGCACCGTAGTCGGCACGTTCTTTGCCGCCCTGCTCCTCCCTGACGATGCGCTCACCCAGTTTCCTATACATCGCCACCCGCTCAAAGTCAACGCTGCGAACGGCGGCCGCGCGGGCCGCGGAAATAATGCCTCGGACATCGGACAGCAGTTTGTCAGGCACAAGGCGTGTCTTTTTCATTTCTTCTTTCCCTTTTTCACGAGCACTGTGATGGCGATGGGTGTGCGGCTACCGAGACCGAAAATACCGCCACCCTCGCGCTGGCGAAGCTCGCCGCTTGTACGGCAGTTGCCGCGCAAGTTGAAGACATAGATGGCGGAGAACTCGTTTTCGAGCGTTTTACGGAATCCAGCCATGGCGTTGCCATCGAGCCAGGCCCCGTTGGTGACGAAGGCGATGATGCCGCCGTTTTCGGGGTCGAGGCGATCAGAGGCCCAGCGAAAGGCTTTGATGTAGGAGTCGTAAAGAGAACGGACGAGCGTGGCCTTGCTTTCGGCGACATACGTTTTTTCAATCCGTTCCTCGAGATGAGGGTAGCTCTGGTTTTGGGCATTGTCGTTCGCGGATTTTTGGCCGACCGAGTACGGCGGATTGCCGATGATGATGCGGAGTGGGGCTTTGCGTTGGGCACGGACTCGCTTGGTGTTATCCACAAAGCCGTCGTTGAGATCGAGGGTTCCCTCGGCTTCGCCGAGTTGGAAGGTGTCGGTGAGGCAAATGCCTTCAAATGGCTTGTAAGGTTTGTTGGGGGTGCATTCGTGATAGGCGTTCTCGATGTTGATGGAAGCGATGTAATAGGCCAGCAGCACGATTTCGTTGGCGTGAAGTTCGCCCGTGAATTTACGTTCGAGTGCCTTGGGGCTGATCAGGCCGGACTGCAGGAGACGGGTCATGAAAGTGCCCGTGCCGGTGAAGGGGTCGAGAATGTGGATATTCTCGTCCGAAAGGTTGCGGTTGAATTCGGCCTTGAGCACATCGGCGACGGAGTGTAGCATGAAGTCTACGACCTCGACGGGGGTGTAGACGATACCGAGTTTTTCCACGACTTTGGGGAAGGCAGTTTTGAAAAACTTGTCGTAGAGTTCGA
>CAZUAY010000115.1:0-12033 GCA_964618405.1 uncultured Lentisphaerales bacterium | reverse complement strand
CCAGCAATGTGCGGATCAAAGCGATGTCCTCGCCTCTCAACTCCCGACCCTGCATGACTAAAATATCTGACAATATGAAGCAAGGTACAACATTCCGGGCGATGAGTTCAGCCCAAATTTTTTTTTTTGCGCTGGACATTACTGCCGCGACAATGCTATTCTTCACATAAATCAGTGTTGTTTATACTCCGTGAACGGTTACGGAATATGATAGAAAATGCGAAATATGAAAGCAACGTTGCAGGATGGAATTCATGGACTTGTTCCGTACGCAGATACAGCGCCCGGGGCACTCAAAATGCGCGATATTTACGACTTGAAACCAAATGCGCCGTTGTATCAGTGCGAGTTTGGCTATTACTGTCTTGATCGCTGGAAAGAGCAGGGGATGCCTGCGGACGTTCCCTTGGACATCTTGTTCGGATTCGATCCGCCATACGCACATACGCTTGGCGGTCTGGGCGGGTGTGAGGGGGCTTTTTGCCCGCAATTTGATGCCGAAATTCTTGAGGATCGTGGAGAACTTGAGGTTGTTCGCGACGCGGTGGGGCGGCATGTTCTTTGTTTCAAGGGGCGTCGATCCGGGTTCATGCCGCAGTATCTTGATCATCCGGTTAAGGACATGAAAAGTTGGGTTGAGCTGTGTAAATGGCGCCTTGATCCGGAAACACCGGAACGTTATTTTGGATTTGAGGCGAACATGCAAAGGGCTGTTACAGCCGCAGGTCAAGGGTTGTTTATCAGGCAGGTGGTTGTCGGCGGTTACATGTATCTGCGCAGTCTGATGGGACCAGAAAGGCTTTTGTATAAATTTTACGATGAGCCTGAACTGATTAATGATTGTATGACAACCTGGTTTGAGCTTGCTGATGCTGTTCTTTCTAAAACCCAAAAACATGTGAGTATTGACGAAATTCTGTTTGACGAGGATATCTGTTACAATCACGGCACGCTTATTTCACCTGATATGATACGGGAGTTTCTTTTTCCGTATTATCAGCAGCTTCTCGTAAACATCAAAAAAAGACAACTCGATCAAACACGGCGGTTGTATCCGCATCTTGCGACTGACGGGCGGATCGGTGCGGCGATTCCGCTTTATATGGATCTCGGGTTCAATAAAATGTCGCCCTTCGAAGTGGCGTCCGGATGCGATGTTATCGCGCTTGGAACAGAGTATCCTGATCTCATAATCTCCGGCGGAGTAGATAAACGCGAGCTGGCGAAGGGCAGAGTCGCTATAGATAAGCTTGTAAACAAGGTGTTCCCGACTATGCGCTCGCGTGGCGGATATATTCCAACCTGCGATCACGGCGTACCGGAAGAAGTTTCGTACGAAGATTATCTGTATTACAGGAAACGTTGTCTTGAATTTGCGTGATTCCATTTCAATGGTTGTGTGAAATTCGCTTAGTCCCTTCGATCAGCCGCACGTTGTCGATCCAACCGGTCAGCCCTTTTTCCCTTCTCTCTGTGTCTCAAACTCTCTGTGTTTAAACCCCAAACCCTATTACCCACATACTTGCCCCCCGGTCACTGACCGATTACTTGTCCATGGTTTCCAGTCCTTGACAGTATTCACCGTACAGTGATTAGCCGCCACTACTTTGGCTGAGAGAGATGGCGAGGCGATAACCTTGGGATAATCTATTCAATCTACGGTTCTTGCCCTACGCATAGGCATCTTGCCTGTGCATGGGGCTGCTCTGCTATGTTGACGCGGCGCCCGCGCCGCGTTTCATCAAACAGGCAAGATGCCCGTTCTCCCAGTGCCCATGCTTGCATTGCGGGTATACGGATTGGATTGTTGCGTTTTCGCAACTGGTATTGCAAGTGTATGCAACATAAATGCAACGTCACATTATAGTTTTCAACGAAGAGCTTATTAAATAAGCTGTTGAATGATAATATGTTACGGTTCTATTTATTTTAAATAGTGAGGTTGGCATGGCTTGTGCATACTAGATAAGCATGAAAACAGCCATCTCAGTTTATGAACAACGCATCGCTCCCGTGTTTGACACGGCAAGAGATTTTTTGATGCTTAGTAACGGTCAGAAAATGGCACTCTCAAAAAGCACAGGGAGCATCCAAGATGATGGCATTGGCGGGATGATCCAGTGGTTGCTTGATAACGAGGTGAAGACATTGGTTTGCGGTGCGATTTCATTGCCATTCCAAGGCGTGCTGACTGATTCAGGAATTACCCTTGTATCTTTTGTGTGCGGTGATGTGGAAGAAATTGTTAAAGCTCTTTCTGAAGGAGATATTGCTCGCTTTGCTTTCTCGATGCCAGGCTGCTGCGGAAGACGCCGAGGGTGTGGCAGCGGAAGGGGAAGACGTGGACGTTTCCGAGAAGGGCGGCAAGAATAATTAATGCGGGGCGTTTGTTTTTAGAATTCGGTAATTTGCTCAACAATCGGATTTCACGAACGCTACCGCAACTTTAAAATAATGTTGAGCGCAAAACAAAAGGAGGCATATTATGCCAAGAGGAGATAAAACAGGTCCCGCAGGAGCGGGTCCAATGACAGGACGCGCGGCGGGTCGCTGCGCAGGTAACGCGACACCGGAATTAGGCAATTTAGCTTTAGGCGGTGGTCGTGGCTTAGGCCGCGGCAGGGGACGTGCAGCAGATGGCTGTGGTCGCGGGCTCGGTCGTGGAATGGGACGTGCAGTAGGCGACTTTGGTCGTGGCTTCAGAAACCAATTTTTAGCTACTGCTGCAGGTTCCGCACCAGAAGCGGATGAAAAGCAGGTTCTCACAAACCAGACCAAAGTGCTGCAGGCTCAGATTGACGCGATCCAGAAACGGATTACGGAACTTTGATCCCGACCGAATGGCACTAATTTAAGTGCCGTTTCAATCCTAATCGTAATCGGGATTCTTTCAATAGCGAGATTACGATTACGATTAGGATTACGATTACGATTAGGAGTAAGAAAATCGCTAAATTACTAAGGTAATGCCGATAGGTCTTACCGCAAACAACAAGGAGAAAGAATAAAATGAAAATAGCATTTTCAACATCGGGTACGGATGCGTTCGCCCCGCTTGATAAGCGTTTTGGCCGTGCGCCGAAATTCTTGATATACGACACAGCGTGTGAAGTGTTTACGCTTGTGGATAACACACAGAATCTGAATGCAGCGCAGGGTGCCGGTATTCAGTCGGCACAAAATGTGGCAGAGTCTGGAGCCCAAGCGCTGGTCAGTGGACATTGCGGTCCCAAGGCGTTCAAAGTTTTGTCGGCAGCAGGAATCAAGGTTTATCCTTGTGAGGCACCGACCGTTCAGGAGGCGTTGAAACAGTATTTGGCTGGTGAGCTGATCGAAAGTAAAACGGCAGATGTCGAAGGTCACTGGGCGTAATATCATGATCATAGCAATTGCATCAGGAAAGGGCGGAACTGGCAAGACAACGGTATCCGCAAATCTCGCCCGTATTGCGGGAGCGTCGAGCATTTTATTTGACTGCGACGTGGAAGAGCCGAATGCGGGTCTATTTCTCCGGGGTGAGTGTGTGGGAGATCCAGAGGACGTGACTCAGCCGATTCCCGAGATCGACGAATCGCTTTGCGATGGCTGCAAGGCGTGCAGTAATTTCTGCGAGTATAAGGCATTGGCGGTTCTTGGCACAAAAGTCCTTGTTTTCCCAGAACTTTGCCACGGTTGTGGCGGATGCATTCGTGTTTGTCCGCAGGGAGCGATGACAGAAGTTCGTAGGAAGGTGGGTGTCATTGAGACGCTGAAGAGTGGCGATGTGACGCTTATCCAGGGACGTCTAAACGTTGGCGGAGCGATGGCTTCTCCTGTTATCCATGCGGTGAAATCTAAAATTAATCCGAGTCGTGATGCGATTCTTGATGCACCTCCGGGAACGGCATGCCCCGTCGTGGCGACGATGCGAGGAAGCGACTACGTGGTGCTGGTAACCGAACCGACGCCTTTCGGGTTGAATGATCTGAAGTTGGCGATTGATCTGGCACGGGAACTAAAATTGCCGTTTGGCGTGGTTGTCAACAGAGCAGGTAGTGGAGACCAACGAGTTCAGGATTACTGCGCAAAAGAGAGCATAACTCTTCTTGCGGAGATTCCTGACGATAGGCGTATCGCCAAGGCGTATTCAAGAGGAGAGCTGGCCGTGGATGTGCTGCCGGAATATAAAACGGTATTTACTAGTTTGTTAGCGACAATCAAAAGTCAGCCGACGGGTACTGCCTCATGAACTTGCTTTCGAGAAGAGATTGGAATTAAAAATGAGTAGCGAAATAAGAGAGCTGGTTGTCATCAGTGGCAAAGGTGGAACTGGAAAGACAAGCATTACTGCCTCTTTTGCCGTTCTGGCTCAAGGCGAGGCGATCCTTGCCGACTGCGATGTCGATGCGGCGGACCTGCATCTGGTGCTGGTTCCCGAGATCCTTCAAACGACAGACTTTATCAGTGGCCGTGAGGCGATTATACGAAGTGACGCTTGTACAGCGTGCGGACTTTGCGAGGAGCTTTGTCGATTTGATTCAGTGAAGCACACGACGGACGAGACGGGACGCAAGGTTTATAAGATTGAACCAACAGCCTGCGAAGGTTGTGGAGTTTGTGTGCGCTTCTGTCCTGTGAAGGCTATTGATTTTCCAGACCGTCTTTGTGGAAAGTGGATGGTTTCGGATACGCGCTGCGGCACGATGGTGCATGCAAAGCTATCGGCTGGAGGGGAGAATTCTGGTAAGCTCGTTTCACTTGTCAGAAGCGAAACCCGCAAGCTGGCGGAAACACGTCAACAGTCGATGATTATCACGGACGGGCCTCCAGGGATTGGCTGCGCTGTTATCGCCTCCATTACGGGCGCTTCAGAAGTTCTGGTGGTAACCGAACCGACGGTCGCTGGCGAACACGATCTTGAGCGCGTCTTAGCGTTGGCACATCATTTTGAAGTGCCCGCATGGGTTTGCGTCAACAAGTGGGACATCAATCCCGAGGTGACGGAACGCATCGAAAAGAAAGCAAAAGCGCTGGGAGCGCGTGTGGCAGGCCGTGTACGCTATGATAAGGCGGTCACGCTGGCGCAAATCCAGTCGAAAGCCGTCGTTGAAACCGATGGAGCCTCTGCGGAAGACATCCGCAAGGTCTGGGAAACGCTTCAAAACAATTAAAAAAAACCAACAAACGATTCAAACCAACAAGGACAAGAAAAGAAATGAAAGACAAAACTGGAAAACTCAAAGTCGCCATCCCATTGATCGATGGAGCCCTCTGCATGCACTTCGGACATTGCGGACAGTTCGCGCTGATGGACATCGATCTCGGAGAGAAGAAAATTCTTGCTCGCCAAGACGTGACACCACCTCCTCATGAGCCTGGCGTGCTTCCTGCATGGCTTGGTGAGCTCGGGGTAGGGATGATCTTGGCCGGCGGCATGGGCCAGCGGGCGCAGAGCCTTTTCACCGCGCAGAACATCGAGGTGATGGTGGGTCTTCCTTCGGAAGCACCTGAGGCCTTGATTGCTCGTCTCTTTGCCGGTACCTTGGCCTCGGGCGCGAATGTTTGCGATCATTAAGGGAGCGGAGAAGATCTGACGGATCGGACTGATCTGACGGATCTCGGCTTGCGCCACGCATTATCTGCAGTGGCGCAGGTCTCTGCTTGTAGAGCGCCAGGGGCAGTTCAAATGAAAAATTCAATTCAAGGTACGCAAGACGGAAAAACCGCTACTTCTACACCTGAAGATATTTTCTTCGGTCGCATGAACGATCCTGTAGCAGCGGCCTCGATCACGGGGCCGTGCGGCGATACGATGGAGGTTTATCTCGTCGTAAAAAATGATCTCATCGTGGATATTAAGTACTACACCGATGGATGCGGCAACACGCGATCTTGTGGGAATGCGATTGCTCGGCGCGCCATAGGGCGTAGCATCCTGGAGGCGCTTTCTATCAGCGCCGGTGACCTGATACAGTCTGGTGTTTGTCAGACAGAAGAAGGTCGACATTGCGCTATTCTGGCAGTGAGCACGCTCTATCGAGCTATTGCAGATTATCTTTTTGCCGATTAAGGATTTTGCTGACTTATACGTCGCGATTTGTTAGCATCTCCCACATGACAGATGAAATAGAACAAGTTGACCGCACGGAAAGAAATCATGGCGAACAGCCGATTGCCGCTTTGATGATCAAGCATGAGCTTGCTCCGCATGATTTGGTTGTTGCCTCTGCCGTTCAGATGAACCATAAGATGGTAAATCGGGCGGTAAAGGGGCGTCGATTGACGGTTCACACGAAAAATATCATTCTTAATGCTTTGAATAAAGCCACGGGCGGAAGTTATCGCATGGTTGATTTATTCAATTATTGAGGTGGTCGTAACGAACGGGGCACGGGTTTTTCAACCCGTGTACGAAAACGGGTTGGAAAACCCGTTCTCCGTTTGCTTCGCTCCTTCTCCTCCTCCTATGCTCCCAGTGCCTGGTTGGCGAAACGCGGCGAGGACGCCACGTCTACTTTTATTCGGCGAGAATGACGAGGGTCATGACCGCATAGGTGGTCGCCTCTAGCGCGGATTCTGAATCTGGCGAGGGTGATAAGGCGGTATCCCAATAGTCTAACCCTGTGGTAGGGTCTTTGCGTTGTTGTGCAATGAGCCGACTGGCGATATGGTTACGCCAATCATAGGGGAATAGTGTTGGATCTTCGGCTAAAATTTGGCGAGGAAGTTGAGAGGCAAGAACGGTAATGAAGAAGGCTGCTTCCGGCGTTAATAAATCAGCACCACTTGACAAGCGATCATCTTCCCTAAGAGCGATTCTCCGCGCGATCCAACGTGTATGTGCGATTACGTCTTCGCGAGGAGGCCTGAAGTTTTCTACTTTGGATTTGAGTCGTCCGAGGGCGGCGATCGTTACAGACGTGATATCCGACTCAGAAGTGAGTTGCAAATTGTTCACAATCGCCTGCCAGTCTCCATCTATCGGAATTCTGTTGGCTTCAAGCGCCATGAGCAGCAATGCCGAGTCCGTGTGTTTTAGAGTTGTGCGTTGTACGCGCAACAGCCGAGTGAGTATGCGTGAATTGATCGGTCGATTAAAGCTAACACTCTCCGCAAGTGCTGTATACACAGCCTCCATTGCTTGGCTAGGACTCCATGGTTTTGAGAGGTTTATTTCAATTCGTTTCAGGGATGTCGTGACTGAAAGGCTAACGACATCTGCTTGTAATTCTGGTTTAGGATCACAGAAGGCGAGGGCAGGAAAAATTGTGCTAGACCCAGCCTGCACTGTCCATAGTCCGTTATGACGATCAAGGGCAAGCAGCATCTCTCTCGCGCGTTCAATCGCGGCGTAGGTCTCACGGCGAATGGATTCGGGTAACGAGCTTTGTTCGCTACGAATTGCGACGATCGACGCTGCCCTTGTCGGTGCTGGCGACAGGGAGGCTAAGAAAAGTACGGGTAGCAAGCATAAGAGCAGCATTCGAATTATGCGTGACGCGTTAAAAGCAGCTTCTGTATTTTGTAGTCTGACTTCAGAATCCATGTCATTCTCATTTCTGGCCGTAGTAGGCGGTTGCACCATGCTTACGGAAGTAATGCTTGTCGCTTATGTACTGTGGAATGGCTTCTTGATCAGGCGAAAGGAGTCGAGTGAGAATGGCCATCTGAGCGATTTGTTCTAAAGCGATGCTATTTTCAACGGCCTTCCCTGGGTTAGGGCCCCAAACAAACGGAGCATGCCCAGCGACCAAGACGCCTGGAATCGCAACAGGATCAAGTTTGATAAAACGCTCAACGATTACGAGTCCGGTATTGCGTTCGTAGTCGTCTTTAACTTCTTCTGCGGTCAACTGACGCGTGCAAGGAACTTCCCCGTGAAAGTGGTCTGCATGGGTTGTACCCAAGCACGGGATCGGTTTCTCGGCCTGAGCAAACGAGGTGGTATAAGGTGCGTGGGTATGGACAATACCGCCGACTTCGGGCCATGCCTTATAGAGTTCTAGATGCGAGGGGAGATCGGAGGAAGGCCGCATCCCACCTCCGATAGGGTTTCCTTCTAAATCAACGAGCACCATATCCTCCATCGTCATTTCGGCATAGGCTAGCCCGCTGGGCTTGATAGCAATGACGCCTCGGTCTCGGTCGATTCCAGAGGCGTTGCCCCAAGTGATGATGACAAGTTTATTCTTTACTAGCTCCAAGTTGGCTTCAAATACTCTTCGCTTTAGTTCCGTGAACATTTGAAAATTCTCCAGCTTATTGGGAATCTGCTTTCGATAAACCGTCTCAATTTATTCCGTATTATCATCCACGATGTTGTCAGCGCGGATAAGACGAATTCGTGTAATGTCTTTGGTTGGGAAGGATTGGATTACACCAGGGGATGTTTCGACCCGATAAAATTCATCGCTTTTGCTGATGTAAACTCCTGTGTAGGTTCCGATTCCTGTTTTTACTTCCACATCAGGCACAAAAAGTCTCGATAACTTCGTGGTTTCAACCACTGAAACTTCATCTCGGTTGATCGTTACTTTGCGCCGAACTTCTGAATAGCCTTGGCGTTGGAGCACGATTTCGGTTTCTCCAATAGGGAGACCTGATATCTCCAGAGGATTAGAAATCTGGTCGGTTGCGTTCGTTCCAGAGCTGGTTTTGCCAACAAGCTTGCCAGCAATAAAGATGGAAACATCGGCTGGTGACGTCACGATCCGGAGGCTGCCGACATTGGCGGTCATTCGGAATTCTTCCGTTACGGTTTGGTTATTGGCCACATCAACGGTACGCGCCATCAGTTCGAATCCGTCTTTTTCGACGCGAATCCGGTAGGAACCCGCACTTGTTTTGTCGAGTTCTAGGGGCGTTTCACCCTTGAACTGGTTATCGACATAGACTCTCGCACCGTCGGGGATTGAGACAATAGATAGTTTAGAAGGGAGTGCGAGAAGGGGCGCGTGAACGGCGAAAATTTCGCCTGCGGCAAGCTGAAGCTGTTCCTTGTAAGGTGCATAGCCATCTGCCACGACTTCAAGAAAACTTTGACCTTCTTGAATCTTGTCCACTTTAATGGGTGTGACGCCACGGTATACGCCGTTAACGCTTACTGAAGCTCCCGTCGGTATTGAAGTGACGTCGAGTGTTGCCGACGAACTCACCAAGTTAGCGTTGATGCGCTGCGGTGTACTGCGTGAGACGTTCAGTTCAACTTGTTGTGGCTTATAGCCTGTTAGAGCGATGTCGATGCGATACCTCCCTACAGCAACTTCAGGCAAGAGTAAAGGCGTGACGCCAGCGGTGGCACCATCTCGAGTAACCGTAGCCCCGGGCGGTTCGGAGAGAATCAATATCGTGCTCGTCACCGGTTGGAGTTTGAAGTGCTCCACCATCGAAACGGTGCTAAGTTCAAGGGTTCGGTAGGACGATTCGTAATCTTTTTGGCTAACCACGATCAAGTGGCGGCCAGGCGCTAGCGATGTATGGTAGGGTGTTGTCCCCACTTGCGTACCGTTGAGCGTCACAGAAGCTGCAGCGGGGTCTGAAGTGATGGTCACTTGTTGGAGAAGAATGGGTTCTGCTTTTGCGGCAATCACGGTATTCTGGAAGCTCGTGAAGAGGCTGGCGACCATAGCCAAGCTTACCCAATTCAAAGTTTTTTTCTTCATGTTTCCTATTTCCTCGATTTCTGAATTCTGGACTCGACATCAAGCAACCGTCTCTCGGTGTCACGGTTACGGATGTCAGTCCTGTCGGGAATGATTTCCATGAGTTCTCTGAGAATCTGCGCTGCAGAATCCCAGTTTTTTGTATTGATTGCGTGGTCAGCCTGCCAGTTTTTTTGCTTGTAAATCGTTTCGAGATCGACTTGGGCAGAGGAGAGGGAATTGACGGCGTCATCATAGAACTCAGGTTTTGGCTCGAGAGTTTCCAGATAGGCGATGCTCGACTTGAAGCTACGAATCGCTTTAAACAAATTATCGCGCGTAATCTCTCGTTCGTCGTAGAGTTTTTGAGCGACGAGTTGGCTCTCTCTAGCAAGTTCAAGAAGTTTTTCGCGGGAGAACTCGATGGCCCAGAGTCCAAGTTCGGTGCGCCCAAAAGCTTCGATTTCTTCGCGCAAGGACTTGAAGGCCGCAGGTTCGATTCGATTGCGAACAGAGACCGTCTTCGCTACACCGTCAATGATGGCCGTCAGCTTATAGGTGTTCCATGTGTTCGCACGGGGTATGCCTTCGTAGAGGTCATCCATCGTCGAGAAGCCTGTCCGTTCAAACTTACGAATAATTTCGCGCCTCAGCTCATCATCAATGGGTTTTTCAGAAACTTTATTGACATGTCTTCCCTGACTTAGGTCGTCGATAGAAACGGTGAGAGACCCATCGCGGGTAAGGTTCAGTTCGTAACGGAAGACATTTTGATCGTTTCCTTCAAGCTTCGTATAGTGAATGTCGAGTGTCTGCTTGGCTGGCTCCTTGATGACGGTGATGCCGGTGCTTACGACTTTATTATTGCTCATCGATACCGTCATCGCAATGGCGGCGATGCAGATTGCTAGAAAGGCGACAATTGCCCATTTTAGCGTTTTCTTCATCGATGCTGATGCCTGTTCATCGCCTGCAGCTGCAATACCAGAGAACCCGAGATCAATTTTATCGGAATTTGAATTGATCGTGGCCATTACGGGAGCTGGACTCGCATTAGGTGTCGCAGGGTCACTAAAAGCTTGGGGAATTACATCGGTTTCATCGAGGAATTTTAGAACCGTGTCGCCGATTGAAATGGTGTCGCCGACTTTAAGTTTAACCGCTTCGCTGATCGTTTCGTCGTTAACTTGGGTTCCATTCAGCGTCGCTAGGTCAGAAATCCAAGGTTCATCTCCTAAAAAGTAGATTCGGCAATGATGACGTGAAAGCTCTTCGTCTTGAATCGGCAGATTGTTTTGCGAAGAACGACCGATGCTCATTCCTTCCGGCTTAACGTCAAAAATTTTGCCTTTTTCAGCGCCTTCCTCAATTACTAATCTATACGTTGCCATTTCATTGAATCTCCAGTTTCCTCAATCACAATGGGATTCTAATTCTCTTCCCTAATTCAGAGTTTTATATCAGCTGGTTTGCTAGAAGGCGTGACTGCGGGCGGTTTAGGCCATTTGCCCGCGAGCGCATCCTCGATGATTTCTTTGGTATCGCGTGCGAAATCGCTACGGATAATCCATTTTAAAAAGTTTGGATCTTCAAGCACGAGATCCCGAACCTTCGCTCCCTTTTTCTTGCCAAAATTGATAATAATTTCGTTATCAAGCCAGCGCAACTTTCCGTCACGATCCAGATTGAACGGATCTCGCTCATTGATCATTTTATCGAGCTCATCTGGATCAGTAGGAAGATCAGCGTACTTGCCGAATTGTCCCTCAAGAACCTGAAGCGTAGCCAGAGCATCCGCCTCAGCGCCGTGCGCGCCCTCCAGATCTTCGCCGCAGTAAAACTTTACAGCGGCAGTGAGATCGCGCGGCTCACGCTTATGAAAAATTCGCTGTGCGTCAAATTGTCTGCGACCGTTGGCGTCGAAAAATTTTCCTGCACGAATAAATTCTTCCTCCAACATCGGAATGTCGAAACGCCCCATGCCGAATCCACCCAAATCACAGCCACGAAAGAACTCGAAAAGTTCATTCGCAACTTCATCGAATTTTGGGCAATGTTTCACTAAGTCGTCAGAGATGCCGTGTATCGCAATCGTTTCGAGCGGAATCGGAACGCTAGGATTAATCAGCCAAGTCCTTGTGATGCGCTCGCCGTTGATCAAAACCTTGACAACAGAAATCTCGATAATTCGGTCGGTTCGCGGATTCAGCCCTGTTGCCTCGATATCGAAAACGGCCAACGGCCTATCTAGTAAAATAAAACTCATTTGTTCTGATTTTCTCTGCTTTGCTGTAAATAATTTCAAAAGTGGAGTCTATCAGAACTGTGCGTGGATTTAAAGAGTAAATACTTTCGGCTACGTAATCGGTCAGTGACCGGGGGGCAAGTATGTGGGTGATGGGGTTTGGGGTTT
>CAZUAY010000114.1:11419-12061 GCA_964618405.1 uncultured Lentisphaerales bacterium | reverse complement strand
ACCGATTACAATAGCAGTTGTCAAAGGTTTTCATAAGATGATAGACTATCTGAAATTTTCATGAAAGGATCATCTATGAGCAGCACCTCAACGTATTCAATCGGCGTTGATTACGGAACAAATAGTGTTCGCGCTCTCCTTGTCGATCTCACCAATGGTTCGGAACTCGCTTCGAGTATCTTTCCCTACCCGACGGGCGAGTCTGGAATCATCGTCTCAAAAGCAGATCCACAACTCGCTCGACAGAATCCGGTGGATTACCTTGATGGTTTCTTCGCAACGGTGTCAGATGTTGTAGCGAAGGCAGCGGTGGCCGATAAGCATTTCTGTGCTGTTCGGGTTGTGGGGATCGGGGTTGATACAACGGGTTCAACGCCGTTGCCGGTAGACAAGGATGGTGTTCCGCTTGCAATGAAGCGAAAATTCGCCAAAAATCTGAATGCCCAAGCATGGCTTTGGAAAGATCACACGGCACATGTTGAGGCTGCAAAAATCACAGCGACAGCCCAAAAGATGGGCGTACCTTATTTGACGAAGTGCGGCGGAACGTATTCGTCAGAGTGGTTTTGGTCGAAGGTCTGGCACTGCTTGAACGTTGATCGGGCGGTATTTGATGCCGCATTCTCTTGGGTTGAACTCTGC
>CAZUAY010000114.1:0-11409 GCA_964618405.1 uncultured Lentisphaerales bacterium | reverse complement strand
TTTGTTCCAGCCTTCATTACGGGTAACCTGAATCCGCTGACGATGCGCCGTAGCATTTGTGCAGCGGGCCACAAGGCACTTTTCTCCAATGAATGGGAAGGATTGCCATCCAAAAAGTTTCTCAAAAGGCTGGCTCCAGAGCTGGCAGATCTCCGCGACCGACTTTACACCCAAGCGGTTCCATCGGATTGGCCTGCTGGGACCCTGACGAAAGAAGTGGCCCACAAAGTCGGTTTGCCGGCTGGTATTGCGGTAGCGGTCGGCGCCTTTGATGCGCATCATGGCGCCGTTGGAAGCGGTGTGAAGCCCGGTACGCTGGTCAAAGCAATCGGAACCAGCACGTGTGATATCATGGTCGCTTCACACGATGCTGGCACCGCTGACATTCCCGGCGTTTGTGGCATTGTTCCAGGTTCGGTTGTGCCGGGCCTTCTTGGAATCGAGGCAGGACAGTCCGCCGTTGGTGACATTTTTAAGTGGTATGTGGATAAGCTTCTGCCTGCAGCGTTCGCTACAGGAAATCCATACGTGAATCTTGAAAAGGAAGCTGGCAGGCTCAAGCCTGGCGAGTCAGGCCTTTTAGCACTTGATTGGAATAACGGAAATCGAACCATTTTAGTTGATCCGGTGCTTTCAGGAATGATCGTGGGTCTTACTCTCCATACGACGGCTCCTGAAATTTACCGCACACTTATCGAGGCTACCGCTTTCGGGGCGCTCGTGATTATTAAGCGAGTTGAAGAATATGGAACAAAGGTCAAGGATGTCATTACGTGCGGCGGTCTCGCGGAGAAGAGTCCATTGATGATGCAGATTTATGCCGATATTCTCAACCGGCCCATTCGTATTAGCCGCAGTTCACAGGCTTCTGCGCTCGGTGCGGCAATCTTCGGTGCGCTTGCCGCCGGCGAATTCGGTGGGGATACCGCCACCGCCCAGAAGGCGATGACAGGAACGAAAGACCTTGTTTACAAGCCTATTGCGGCTCACGTGAAAGTATACGCCAAACTGTATCGCCTTTATCGTCAGATGCACGATGCTTTTGGTGGGGTAGGGGCACCACAAGATTTAGCGAACGTCATGAAGGACCTCTTCGCGATACGCGCGAGCACACGCTGAATCCATTCTCCTGATTTTATACCCAATAGAATGACATGATGACTAATTCCGATACATTTATTCGAGAGACTCCAAGAGAAATTCCCGTCGCAGCATCGGTGGATGTCTGCGTCATTGGCGGTAGTTGTACGGGCGTGTTTGCTGCGCTTCGCGCGGCTGAGGCGGGTATGCGTGTTGCCATCGTTGAGAACAACGGCTTCTTTGGCGGCACGGCAACAGCAGGCCTTGTTCCTGTGTGGCATTCTCTCTATTCCACTGATGGCAAACAGGCGATTATCAATGGGCTGACGCGGCAGATTCTCGACAGGCTTGTTGACATCGGCGAGGCGGTGTTGCGCGAGCCAGAAGATAGTGCCGCCTTCGCCTATATCAACACGGCTGGACTCATGGTCGCGCTCGATGAAGCGATTGCTTGGAATCCGAACATCCGACCGTTCTTGCACGCACGCTTTGTCGCCGTGGCAAAGTCTGCACCTGGCCACGTGACGCACGCGATCATCGAAGACAAATCGGGTCGTCGTGCCATTGAGGCGAAGTTTTTCATTGATGCCTCGGGAGATGGCGATTTGCTGGCAAGGGCCGGATTTGAAACGTGGAGTTTACCAGCCGATCAGTTGCAGCCGCACACGACGTGTGCGATGCTCTCGGGTGTTGACACGATCGCTGACGCGCATCCGGAATTTTCGATTGCCGAAATGATGAAGCCCTCGCGTGGAGCGGGCCTCAAGCATACATTCCAGTGGGTGGCGCCCGTGGTCGGCGCTCCCACGCTGATGTTCGCGGCTTTAAGTCGTGTGCAGAATTGTAATCCGGCGGATGCGGATGATCTGACGGCTGGAGAAATTGAGGGACGCCGGCAAGTGACGTCGTTCGTGCGTGCCTGCAATCGAGAATTCTTTGTTGATGAGGCAGAGGTTCGTGTTGCGGCCTTTGCGCCCTCCATGGGGCTTCGAGAATCGCGCCATGCACGATGTTTGTATTCGCTGACAGAGGAGGACGTGTTGCTAGGGCGCGAGTTTGATGATGCGGTTGCGTTCGGTAGCTACCGCGTCGACATTCATCACGACGAAGGCATTACCTTCAAGTATCTGGATGGACGTACGAGCGTGATGGCGGTCGATGCGAAGACTGGCGCTACTACGTGGGAGAGAGGACGCTGGAGACCCGAGGGCGAAGACTGTGCCACGTTCTATCAGATTCCCTACAGGAGCATGGTACCCAAGGGCTCTGTGAACGTGCTTTGCGCTGGGCGTATGCTCGATTGTGACCGTGGAGCCTACGGCGCGGTTCGTGTCATGGTTAATTGTAACCAGATGGGTGAAGCTGCGGGCGTCGCTGCTGCACGTTGCGTGGCGGAAGACGTACCGATCGAAAGGGGTTGGAAGGGACTGAAGCACGAGCGTCAGCCGCTGTACAACTATTGGTCTGAATGAGAATTGCCTTAACACTCGGTATGATGGTACTCGGCAATCTCTTCATGACGTTTGCTTGGTATTGGCATCTCCGTCAAGGGAGTGCCGTTGGTAAAGCGCTGCCTCTTATCATTGTCACAAGCTGGGCGATCGCATTCTTTGAGTACTCCATTATGGTCCCGGCGAATCGCATCGGTTTCGGCGCAGGCCTTTCGGTGGCGCAGTTGAAGGTTATTCAAGAAGTCGTGACCTTATGCGTCTTTGTTCCCTTTGCATTTTTTTATCTTAACGAGAAATGGCGTCTTGATTATCTCTGGGCGTTTTTCTGTCTTGTCGGAGCCGTGTTCTTCGTGAATCGGCACAACTTCTAAGAGAACTGAACCTATGGCACAACCAGATAAAGCAGTGAATCCAATCCCGTTCCCGAAGAGTATCCGTGAACTGTGGCGACAGGTTATGGGAAAAGGGGGAGCCGCACATCCCCTCATCCAATTTTTCAAATACGGCGTCGTGGGTGGCGCGGCGACGGCTGTCGATATGGCTGTCTTTTTCATTGCGGCTTGGTTCGTCTTTCCTGCACTGACTGAGAGCGACATTTTCGTGAAACTGTTCGCGAAGGTCGGCGTGAGTGTTCCCATTGTGGAACTCAGTCAGAACGTGCGTGCCAACCACCAGCTTTTCGACAACATGATTGCCTTCGTGTTTTCGAATACATTCTGTTATCTCGTGAATGTGCTCTGGGTTTTCGAGTCAGGACGGCACAGCCGAAAGAAGGAGTTCCTTCTCTTCTTGGCGGCATCCGCGATCAGTTCAGGCTCGGGCATTCTGATTGCGGACGTTCTTGTTCGCTGGGGGGGAATGCAGACATCGGTTTCTTACATTGCCAAAATCTTGGCCTCGGTGATGATTAACTACATCGCCCGTAAAAAAATCGTTTTCAAGGGATAATTCATGCGAGAGAAAATTAAAGATTCACATCAAGCCGGCTATTGGGATTCTATATCCGATTCGTATCAGCGCATTACGCGCATCAGTTGCGCAGACTTTCATTATGGTCCACAAATAGCAGGAGAGTCAACGCTTCAAATTCTTCCAAAATTCGCGCAGGGAATGACGGCGCTTGAGCTGGGTTGTGGCGGTGCGCAGAACAGCGTCTGGCTCGCGAAGCAGGGTGTTGACTGCACGGCGATGGACATCTCGGAAGCTCAGATTGCCAACGCTCGGCAGATCGCCCTCGCGAACGGAGTCTCAATTCGATTGCAGCAAGGAAAGCTTGAAGACTTTAAAAAGCATGTGGGTAATGCGACATTCGATTTCGTTCACAGTTCCCATGCCATGGAGTTCGTGGAGCACCCCGGTGATATCATACGAGATATGGCGAGTTGCCTGAAGAAGGGCGGAACGTTAATGATTTCAACCGTGCATCCGCTGTATAATGGCGACTGGATTTGTGGCGAGTACGAAGACGGGGAAGCTTGCGAAGATTGTCTCTCTAATGGCTTGTTTCTGAAAAGCTATTTTGAGCCGCCAGATGACATCCGAGATGAGGATGAGCAACACGTGATCTCGCGTGCGCACCCCGTATCGAGCTGGTTCAAATGGCTTCGCCTAGCAGGTCTGGAAGTGTTGGCCATCGAGGAGCCCGCAGCGGTCGCTGATCCCCCGTACACAAGCGACGACTGGATGGAGCACGATGGTCAACTTGACGTGATACCGTCGACGCTGATTTTTGTGGCGAGGCTCTCTGTATGACGGAGAGGCTCTGTCTCTCTGGGTATTCAATACGACCCTATTCTTTGCCCTCATTGAGTTCCCCATTGAGGCGACGTTTGCGCTGCAGGTAGGCGACCACGAGGATAATAAGCAAGATGGCGAGGGAGGTTAACCCGAGTGAGGTTAGCGTTTGTTTGGTTGTTGCCGTGTGACCGAGGAAACAGGCGATGACGGCTCCGGGGATAAAACCGAGGGCCGATCCAGCGAGAAAAATCCGTCTGGAGATAGGCGTCGCCGAGAGCAGAAGGGTCAGAACAAATCCTGGGATTGGAAGCTGGCGTAACAGCGTCGTTTGCAAGAGGTCGGGGGAAAGCGACGGATGGTTCGTATTTTTCCAACGTGTTGAAATTTTCCCCACGAGATCTTTCGCGCCAACGTTCCGTCCGAACTCAAAAGTCATCCAGGCTCCCAGAAGAGAGGAGGGGAGCGAGACGGCAAGTCCGAAAAATTCTCCGAACACGACCCCAGCGAAGGCGCAGGACCACAGGCGGGGGAAACCGAATGCGCAGACAAGCGTGTTGATACCAAAAAATACGAGAGCGGATTTAACGACGCCATGAAGCAGTATCCACTGTCGTGCAGACTCAACGCTTAGAAACCATTTATCCAGTTGATGGATATTCATGGCAATGAGCGCAAAGGCTAAAACAAGTATTACGGTAACCGTCTTCTTAATCCAGCTTTTGGATTGCGTGTCGGGTTCGTTAGGCATTTCTGGGTTCATTTCAGATCTCATTGGATTGTGTGAGCGTAACTCATTGATTGGTGTTGAATGCACCCCAAACGTAGTGCTTGGAGCCCATTCTAAAGTTTCCGGTTTTGCTTATCGTGGGGAAGCGTTCTTGAAGGTTGGTGGCATGTTTTGAGAGAAAAACAGCGAGACCGTGCTTCTGTTCTTCCATCGCTAGGGACATGGCTTGGTCGTCATCACAACGCATACCCATGCGGTCGGCATGGAGGGCAAGAGTTTCGCCATAAATGTCGTAAAGGAGCAGGCGCCCGGTTGCTGGGATGTACGCCTGAGCAAGCGGTATAATTTCATCGGGTACCTTGATGTCGTTGAGTGCGGGAAGGATGAGGAATCCCACTGCGGACAGAAGCAAGCATAGGGACAGTGCGTAAGCGGTAAGCCAAGTTTTCCGGAAGACAATGAGGCTAGTAAGTCCTGCAGTCGCTACGATAAGCGTGAGTATAAATGGCCATGCTTGGAGGGAACCCAGAAAAAAAGCAGTTGATTCGGAGGCTTTGAACACGGCAGGAAGTCGTCCGGCAACGATAACACTCGATAGTGCGGCGAGGGCTATCGTGGCGAGCGAAAAGAGCGTTACGGCGATGATCCTCAAAGACCTTCGCTGTTCGATCTCGTCCCAGGCTAAGGCAATAGCAAGAGCCATGGCTGGCAAGGCGCCCATAATGTAAATGTTTCGTTTACTACTGGGTATTGAAAAGAAGATCACCACGAAAAGAGCCCAGCCGACGAGTTTGCGCAGGAGCAGAGGGTCTCGTTTGCGAAGCGTCAGATAAGCAGCGGGGAGGAAGAGCGTCCATGGCATGAAAGCGAGCGGCGTATGGAATAGAAAATAAAATATGGGTTGTCGATGTCCGAGTTCGCCAGCCGCTCGGGATACGTTTTGCGTAAAAAGCAGCTCGTTGAGGTAGTCGGATGAGGCGCCACTAAGCCAGCACCCGCCAATCCAGAGGGCGGGGATTGCAAGAGCAATGAGAATGCCGAGGCCGAGATGTTTTACGCGGAGGTGCGTCTCCTGCTTGACGCTGTAGCGGATGCTCAAATAGATGCCGAGCGGGATGAGGAGTCCAACAGGACCTTTCGTGAGCACGGCCAAGCCAAGGATCAGAAAAGCGGACCACGGCATTTTCGTTGGCGTCGTGTGGTCGTTTTTCAGAAGCTGATACAGCGCCGCCATTTCGAGTCCGAGCAGGAGTCCGTCAGTCTGACCCATTCCGCAGGTTCTCCAAAACATCAGGGCCGAACTGAGTACTAACACGCTTCGCAAGGCGGCGTGGCGTCCGCTCCACAGCCTCGCGATTCCACTAACGGCCCAGAGTGAGAGTAAGACGCCTAGTAGAGAAGGAAGCCGTGACCCGAAGGGTTTGGGAAACACCATTTCGCCTAGGTTGATGAGCCAGAAAAGCAGCGGCGGTTTGTGGGCGTACTCCAGCCCATGACGATGGGGGACAAGCCAATCGCCCGACGTTGCCATTTCGCGTGCAACATAGACGAATCTCGCCTCGTCTGGCTCCCAGTATCCACGCAGGGCATACGCGCCTCCCCAGAGCAGTAAAACCCAGAACAGCAGGAAGGCTGGGGTCACGGTGGGTTGGTTAGAAAACAAATATTTTCGGATGTTGATCATGAGTGGGTATCCTTTGTTAAGGCTGTGGATGGCAGTACTGCAAATTTGCGCGTGCGGCTTTTAATCCAGCGTACGCCGAAGAGATCGGCAACGGTTCGTTTGAAGCGGCCAAAATTGGTGTATTTGCTTTTGCCTGAAAAGCGGCTCCGATGCCCGACAGGGATTTGGATGATTTCTGCACCTTGAAGGGAGGCGAGCATGGGGAGGAAGCGGTGCATGCCATCCCAGTACTGGAGGGTTTTGAGCAGAGGCGCTTTAAAGGCTTTCATCGAACAACCGGTATCGATGATGGGATCTTTCAAGATCGCTCGGCGGAGCCGATTTGCGACTTTGCTGGCGATACGTTTCGAAGACGTATCCTTCCGGTTTGCTCGGTAGCCGCAACAGATGTCGGCTTTATCAAGCTGCTCGACACATTTTTGAATGTCGGCAGGATCGTTTTGCCCATCGGCATCCATGAGAACAATGACGTCGCCTGTGGCCGCCTGAATGCCTGCCCAGAACGCGGCGCTTTGTCCGGAGTTGGCACTTAAGGTTAACAGCCGTGTTGACAGGTGTGTGTCTACAAACGTTTCGAGTAGACTCGGCGTGGTATCCGAAGAGCCGTCATCAACGAGAATCATTTCGATTTTTTCAGCGAAGGCCAGTGCGGAATACAGCTCTTCCAAAACTGCTACGATGCAGCTTTCTTCATGCGGATTGCGACAAAGAAGAAATCGTGATTCTTCAGTCTGCATCCAGACATCTAGATCCTCTACTGTTGTGAGTAAGCGGAGATCATCGTCGTAATAAAAGGAAAGTCCATTGGGGTGGCTGTGTCCGAACACTGCCACATTTTTCGGATCAACAACGCCGTAGTCTTCGGTTAAGCGACGATGTAATCGCGCCATGTCCTTGTCGTAAGGCAGGAGTCCAATCGCAGCCTTGAAGACGATGAAGAGGGAGAACATTACACAAAGTGTCGCCCACGCATATTTGTTGAACCATGGCTTACGAGCATCGATTTCGAACAGGATGCGTCCTGCCGCCACTGCAAAGGGCACAAACAGTGGAAGAATATAAAACGGTAGCTTAGAGTGGCTGAACGTAAACACGAGCGCTGGAAAGCATACCGCCCATACGAGCCAGAATGCTTCGTCGGACAGCTTTTTCCAGTTGCGTTTCTTTGTTCCAGTCAAGAGGATGAGATCCCGTACTGCACGCCAACGGAACGCCAGCCAAGCACTCCACGGAAGCGCTCCAAAGATAAACGGTGGCAAATAGAGTTCGAAATTTTTGTAAAACTCTGGATTTCGATGTGACTCTTTGGTAAAGCTCCGAGCGATGACCTCGTCGTGAAGCCAGTAGTTCGTCAACCCAGGATGTTGGATTGCCTCTACTACGTACCAGCCAAAGCCAACTACAAAGAAGAGTAAGATAGCAGAGAGGGAAAATAGAGGAATCTGTCTTCTTGTTTCTTGGGGTAGACGCGCCCAGACGGCGATCATGGCCGGGACGACGAGCAAAGCGGGAGGGCCTTTGATCATGAAGGCGATACCGAGAAAAAGCCAGACTAAATGAACGGCCCAACGGGATTGTTTGCGCATGGCCTCCCAAAAGGAGGCTTGCGTTAAGGCCAGTGCGGCGGTCAGCATACAATCCGTTGAGATGATATGGCTGGCAATCATGGTGAATGCGGATGTAGCATAGATCAACGCACTTAGGTTTGCGTAGTCGCGGCTTTTCCAAAGTCGTAGCGCCAACCACCAGACGCCACCGATGGTTATTAGATAACAGGGGATGAGATAGAGCCGTGCTGCCCACGTCGTTGGGCCTAGAACCTTGAAGGGGGCGATCATGGCGATATACGTGAGAGGAGGCTTTGTCCAATGCGGTTGGCCATTTAATACGGGTTCCAACCACGTTCCGGATCGGGACATCTCACGTGCGCATTCCGCATATCGCCCTTCAGTAGTTTTAGTGATGCCTCGCGTTCCTTGGAACGCCGTGACGGCCATGAACGCGAGCACAAGGAGAATCGGCAATCGCAAAGGGATTGCTGAAACCGATGACGTATTGAATTTTCGAAGTTTCAATTTTGGCTCCACCGTGTCGTGCTTAGCTCTAAAAGTTTCACTGAAGCAAACGTATATCATCTGCCAATTGCATTGTCAACAGGGTGAAATCTGGGTGGCATCAGAGCTGAGGGAGCTCATCTGCTGGGTTGGTGAGTCTGTAGAAGTACGTACTAACATGTTGCATGCGTGTAAGATAAATCGACATGTAACTACGTATAATTCACAAGAATCCTGCTTATTTCTTACGGATTACGCTTGCTTTTGTGTCTGAATGTGACCAAATCGTAATGTTACGACAATCTCCTCGCATGGCACTCTGTGCTACTGTTCCTCCCTTCATTGAGACAGGAGTGCTTCCGCTTGGGTTCTTTAGAAGCCGGAAGACTGAAAACATTCTAAGTAGCAGAACATGAATTCCTTTTGGATATTTTACAAACGCAGGGGAAAATGAAAGTAAACGCGAGCAACATGAATCAACAAGGTGATGGTGGGAAATTATATGAAGAGAGAATCTTGCGCAAGCAGATGGCCGTGCTATTTGTCTTTCTACTCGTCAGATTAATGGTCATGGTCTATCTACCGCTTTCAGACCCCTCGGAATGCCGGTACGGAAACATGGCGGCCAATATGGTGAAAACTGGAAACTTCATTGAACCGCAATTTATTCACGATGGCGAAATGCAATGCTTTACTGGCAAGCCCCCTTTGTTTTTTCAAACCAGTGCCTTGTGCTCCGAAGTCTTAGGAGAGAACGCCTTTGCCGTCAGGTTGCCGTCCTTCATCTGCGCACTGCTAACGGTCTGGATGGTTTTTTCTGCGGTCAGAAAATCAGCAACCCGCAAGAGTGCTTGGGCGGCAGCGATGCTTTGTTTTCTAAGTCCTCTTTTTTACATTTTTTTCTGGATTGTGTCTGACCGACATGATGCTGACGGTTTGCATCGTGGGTGGCATTCTCTCCTACGCAAATTTTTCGGATGTCCGGTGTGGCGCAAACATCAAGTTGCATAGCGTGATGTTCTTCATCTTTTTGGCACTGGGCATGATCGTCAAAGGGCCCATCGCGATCGTCAGTATTGGGCTTCCAGTTTTCATCTTCGTGGCGTTTGGAAAGCGCTGGCGAGAGCTTCGCAACCATGCGTGGTTCCTGGGTCCCGTCGCATTTGCGCTCATTGCACTCCCTTGGTTTGTCATCATGGCACAACGAAATCCTGAGTTTCTGAAATACTTTTTTTATAACGAAAATTTCGGGCGCTTCTTCTTAAAAGACTATGGAGACAAATTTGGCAATGGGCATGATTCATTTCGTGGGGTGGCCCTGTTGCTGTCGTTGGCCGTGAATATACCCGCGCTATTACCATTAGGGCGGTTGGCGGTGGCGGGAAGACTGCGGCTGGCGGGACTGTGTAAAAACCCAACGGAAGGCATGGCCATCATCGCTGCTGTTGCCTTGACGGCATTTTGGTGTCCGACAAACCGAGTTCCTATTTCCTATCTTCTACCGACGATTCCGTTTTTTGCAATTTTTGCTGCCTTGAAGACAGCGGAGGCGGAATACGTGGACGATGTTCGAGAGCTGCGTTTTCTGTCGCGACAAGCCATTTTCTGGGGCGGGATCACGGCATGCGTGCTTTTGGTGGCAACCGTATTCATTTCAGACCTGACCCGCAAGATGCCAAGCGCATTTTACCATTTGGTGCAAAGCAAAATGGATACGGGCGACGAATTTTCGAAAACTAAGCTGTACTTTATAAGCCGTACGCCTTACTCCGCTGAATTCTATCTTGGAGAGCGCGTTCAGAATCATCCCGACGAAAAACTGAACCCTTCCATAACCAATAGTGCTCCCTATCTGATGGTGGTTACGGATAGAAAGCTGAGAGAAAACGATTACAAACCGAATCGAGAACTCCTCGTAAAGCATGGTGGCTGGAATTTGTTCGCACCAGCCCGAAAGGAAATACAATGAGAAAGTCTGGACTGATTCTCGTGGTGCCATGCTATAACGAGGCGAAGCGCATTCCGCTTCTTGTTTTCGAGGATTTCCTCGCTCGGCACGAAGAGATTTTTGTTTGTTTTGTTGATGATGGCAGCCAAGACGCCACCAATGAAATACTCGGATCTCGTCCCAGGCGGGCGCATCCCCGTTCCGTTGATTCGCATAGGCGATGGGTTTGCAAGCCGAAGACATACGCCGCCGACAGACATGCGAAAAGCGGTGCCGCCCTTCGGTTGTCACCGCACTCCAAGATGGCCGATTTTGGAGTGCGGCGGCAAGCGGTATTCCGCGCGACGCCGCTTTCGAGTAAACGTGGTGCCTCTGAGCAAATCTAAACGGACAGGTCAACGGAACGAGGATGCGCCCGTCAGGTAATCGGTTGTTTGTCGGCCCAGTCGCCCCAGCCCAAGCGCCCCGTAACATCGGCTTTCCCCGTCGTATTGCGCCCACAGAAGATGAAGAGGACGCGGTACGAATCCAGCCGCTTGGCATCATAGCCTTTCGGTACACGGTAGTACACCGTCACCGCCCTGTTGTTCGGTGCCATCGTCGCCACCTGCACGGAACCCGTCTCCTGCGCCTGTCCGCAGAGGGTGGTGAGGAGGAGCGAAAGGAATGTGATAATTTTCAGAACTCACTAATTTTGGGATTTTCCGGTGTTTTGTGTCGCAAGTTCA